>CAYUBV010000448.1:0-2182 GCA_964443035.1 uncultured Tangfeifania sp. | reverse complement strand
GCGGGAGCTTATTTCCCAACTAAAATAGGAATAGTTGCAGAGATATGTGATTTTGCTGCCATTAATTTTTAAACAAATTTATTATGAGCAGAAAATCGTATCTGGAACAGGCCTGTGAGGCGGTTCCCGAGTTTAAAACCATCAGCGAAAAATTCCTTCGTAAGTACACCATTGCCGGTAAATCCGAGTCATGTACCCGTAATTACCTGATGCAAATTTCAAAAATGGTGTTGTATTTTAAGAGTTCGCCCCTGGAGCTTTCCATCGACCAAATGGAAGAGTACCTTTACACCATCCGGCAAAACGAAAAGCCCAGCATGAGTTCATTCAAGCACCTGGTGTATGGGCTGCGCACCCTGTTTTCGATGTTCAAAAACGAGAAACTCTACCTGGCACTTCCGCCGGTATCGGGCAGCAAAGCGCTGCCGGTAGTGTTTTCCCAACCCGAAATCAAACTCATCCTGAAAACACCCGGACTGTTGAAGCACCGGGTTTTGTTTTCTGTTATTTACGATTGCGGACTGCGCATATCGGAAGCAGTCAACCTGAAAATAAGCGATATTGATTTTGACCGGAAACAGGTACACGTTCGCCAGAGCAAACACAAAAAAGACCGTTACGTTCCTGTTTCACCGCTTACAATTAGAGGAATACAGCAGTACCTTAACACTTCGAATCCGAAAACCTGGCTTTTTAACGGGAAAATTCGTGGGGGCCAAATCAGCCGCGAAGGAATCCGCCATGCTTTTCGCGGGTGTATTGCCAAAACAGGAATCAGCAAAAAGGTTTGTGTGCACACCTTACGGCACAGCTATGCCACACATTTACTGGAGATGGGGCTCGATATTGTAAGTGTAAAAAACCAAATGGGCCATGCGGATATTGCCACCACTATGATGTACCTGCATATAGCTAAATCGAACCCAAAAGCCGGTTTTGGGCCCATGGAAAAACTTTATGGCAATGGTTCCCGGTAATACACTGGGGGAAGTTGTCAGCCGTTTTTTACCTGATTTATTACTGAAAAAAGGCGTTTCAAAATACCAGCTAAAAGTGTTGCGTGCACTGGCTAACTGTCGCACCCCGGAACTGGGTGGTTCGGCCATGGTATGCCACGATTGTGGTTCGGTGCATTACGTACTGCACAGTTGCCGCAACCGTCATTGTCCGCGTTGCCAGGGCATCGATAAAGAATTGTGGGTTGAGGCTCGCAAACAGGAACTTTTGCCGGTAAAATACTTTCATGTGGTATTTACCGTTCCGCACAACCTGCTGGAGTTATTCCGGTTCAACCGCAGGGTAATGTACAACCTGCTGTTCGAAAAATCGTGGGAAACCCTGTGCGTTTTTGCCAAAGACCCGAAACTGCTTGGCGCACAGCCCGGGGCAATTGCTATACTTCACACCTGGGACCAGCAGTTAAGGTTTCACCCGCATGTGCACTTAATCGTTCCCGCAGGCGGTATCGATAAAAACGGGAAGTGGAAAAGCAGCAAACAAAACGGCAACTTTTTATTCGATGTAAAACAGTTGTCGGGAGTATTTAGTGCCCGTTTTGCCAAAAAGCTGCGCAGGCTGAAACGACAGGGAAAAATCAAAAAATTTGTACCGCGTGATTTGATTCAAAAACCCTGGGTGGTTTATGCCAAACAGGCCTTTGGCTCGCCTGAAAGCGTCGTGGAATACCTTGGCCGGTACACCCACCGGGTAGCCATTTCCAATACACGGATTCTGAAAGTAACCGACAGCCACGTTACTTTTAGCTGGTGCGACCGCGAAAACGGTTACCAAAAGAAAACCGCAACCATTCCGGGCATAGAATTCCTGGAACGGTTCCTCGATCACGTTGTGCCGCCATATTTCCGGAGGATACGTCACCTGGGATTTTTAAGCACCCGCAGCAAAAAACAAAGTCTGACAGCTATCCGGGAAAGTCTTGGAAAAGAGCTGGTGCAGGCCGCGCCACTTTCCAGGGCACAGGTGCTGGAATTGTGCTTCGGAGAGCGCTCGCTGCTAAAATGCCGCGATTGCGGTGGGGAGCTGCAATTGCTGGAAACCTGGCCAAAAGAGCGGGCGCCGCCGGTCAATCCGGGGGCAGGAATTTGTTAATCCCTGATATTGTGAAAGTGAAACGAATGCGCCCATGGTGCAAACGGAAAAGGTATGCCTGGAATGAAAAGCT
>CAYUBV010000447.1:0-2184 GCA_964443035.1 uncultured Tangfeifania sp. | reverse complement strand
AGTGCCGATTTTGTTGTACTCACCGGGTTTGATGTGGATAAAAAAGATAAATCAAAAACCTGGCCGGCAATAGGCTGCTTTGTATTTGCCATTACCCTGGCAATGGTTGGCTTTCCCATTTCCATGGCTTTTCTGACCGGAGCTCTTTGCATGGTTCTTACCCGTGTATTGAATATTGCAGAGGCCTATGAGGCCATTGAATGGAAAGTAGTCTTTCTCCTGGCTGGATTGATTCCCCTGGGTGTGGCCATGCAAAAAACCGGTGCTGCCATGTTACTTGCTGAATCCATTATGAGTGTGGTTATTGATTTACACCCTGTATTTATCCTGCTGATGGTTGGATTATTGTCAACCGTTTTTTCACTGTTTATGTCCAATGTGGGGGCTATTGTAGTGCTGGCCCCCCTTGTAATGGGCATGGCAGGTATTGCCGGAATTGACCCCCGGCCACTTGTGCTGCTGGCTGCCGTTTGTGTAGCTAACTCCTTTATTTTGCCCACACACCAGGTGAATGCCTTCCTGATGTCATCGGGCGGGTATAGCAATGCTGACTATATAAAGGCAGGGAGTGGATTGACAATCCTTTTTCTGATAATTACAGTTTTTCTGTTCTATTTTTTCATCATTTAATCAAATATGATTAAACCATTTAAAAATATACCGTTATGCTGATTAAACATTTTTTCATCAACAAGATTGCACACAGTTCATACATTCTGGCCGGATCCGATATTTGTGCCGTTATTGACCCGCAACGCGACATCGATGTTTACATTGATGAGGCGCGTTCGATGGGTGTAGAAATAACCCACATCCTGCAGACTCACCTGCATGCCGATTTTGTATCGGGACATATGGACCTTGCCAGGAAAACAGGTGCCAAAATCTATATGGCCAGGTCGGCCAAATGCACTTTTGATCATGTAGCATTAAGCGAAGGTGATACCATAGAGATTGAAGACATTAGTATCAATGTGCTGGAAACTCCGGGACACACACCTGAGCATCTCTGTTATGTAGTTACCGACACAACACGCGGAGAAGATCCTGTATGTGCTTTTGTGGGCGACACATTGTTTGTTGGCGATGTGGGGCGTCCAGACCTTTTCCCCGATATGGCCAGGGAGCTTGCCGGTAAATTATACCACAGCCTGTTTGATAAGATTTTAAAGCTTCCCGACTTTTGCGAGGTACTGCCTGCACATGGTGCCGGTTCTCTCTGCGGACGGGCAATGGGTGCCAAGTGGCGATCAACTATAGGCTACGAAAAGAAATACAACACTGCTCTGCAAATAAAGGAAAAGGATAAGTTCATCAAATCACTTACCGAAGATATGCCCCCTGCGCCCGATCACTTTAGCCGTTGCACCGAAATTAACCGCAAAGGGCCTGCCCTTGTCTCACAGCTACCCCGTATGAAAGAGTTTAACCCGGAGACCTTCAAAGATATGCTTGAAAAAGAAAACCTCGCTGTTGTTGACACCCGTAGCTATCTTGCCTTCGGCAGCCAGCATATCCACGGTTCATGGAGTCTGGACTTCAATGGCAACCTGCCCACCTTTGCAGGTTGGGTATTGCCAATTGACAAAGACCTGCTGGTGGTATCAGACAGTTTTAAAGAAGCAGAAGAAACCAATGTCTGGCTCAGGCGCGTTGGTCAGGACCGTATTATTGGTTATCTGGATGGCGGAATGGCCGCCTGGGTAACAAATGGTTACAAAACCGATTATGTAACACAAATCTCAGCCGAAGATTTACATGAGATGGTTACAGGCTCTGAAAAATTCATTTTGATAGATGTAAGAGCCCCACTGGAGTTTGAAGACGGACATATTGAAGGGGCTATCAATATACCTGTGGCCGATTTGCGTGAAAGGCACACCGAACTAAAAAAGGAGGATTCCATTATTATGCTTTGCAGCTCCGGAAATCGCAGTAGCCTGGGTGTGAGTATCTTGAGTCAGAACGGGTTTAAGAATCTTTATAATGTTGCGGGAGGCATGACCGGATATAGTGCTGCCGGATACGCCAAGCGATGCGCTGTTTGTCAAAATCCTCACGGTTCAAGGTTTTATTCAAATATTAAAGAAGTGAAAATCCATTTTTAACAGTAAAAATATGGAAACAATTATTACAATTCTTACAGATACCTACTGGTCTCCCTATGCCGTTGGCATTGGAATT
>CAYUBV010000446.1:0-2184 GCA_964443035.1 uncultured Tangfeifania sp. | reverse complement strand
TTTTTTTTCAGATGGAGATGAACGGGATTGCAAAACGCGTCACCTGTGGGGATCGGCGAATTGAATTCGGGATTGCAAATCGCGTCACCCGCGGGGGATTGGCGAATTGAATTTGCTGAAAACTGCGACCTTACTCCTCACGGCTTTATCTCCACAACCGCACCATTTTCCGGCTTCCAGATATCGAGGTTGTCGGGAACAACAAACGGGTTATCGTTCGGAACAGCCGAAACTTCCGCTGCATTGTCCGTTTTTACGGTTCGTACTTCAATTCCTTTTTTATCGACAAATATCCATTTAAACTGGTTAAAAACGCCACTGTCGCGTGTCCAGCTTTTTGGGTCGTCGTTTGCCCGAAGGGGCGCTCCCCAGCATCCTTCGCCCACATAAACGGTACCTCTCCGGTTATCCCGCACAAAACCCTCATCACTTTTTTGTTCGGTTGAGGGTTTTACCGGCCAGGTTGTTTTAACCGTATGCGCATCGCATTCCACCACCAGTTTTACCTTTTCATCGTAAAACATTTTTGCCCAGTGCAGGTATTGCATGTCGCCTTCTCTTTTGGACGAAACATGGGGCCGCATGGGTTTATGGTACTGGGCTATTTTCCAGGTGGGCTTCTTGTTTTGGGCCAAATCCTTTTCAAGCCATGCCGTTTGATCTCCGGCAATGGAAATCTCGGTGTTCAGGGTATAAACACGCACCAGGTTGTCGCCAATGTTAAGGGCATAATAAATTTTTTCAGAAGGTGTATCGAACAGCTTGTAAACCATCTCATTGTCGGGTTCATGGTTACCCCGGGCTGCAATTACAGGATACATTCTGCCGTCTTCGCTGATGGTTTGCTGCCAGTCGTCCAGCCAGTTTTGCCACTGTTCCGGAGTACCGCTAACGGTCATGTCGCCGGCAAAAAGCACGGCATGGGGTTTCAGCTTGCTCACCAGGAGGTTGGCATTTCGGCGCGGCACAGGATTGTTGCGGGAATCTCCGCCTGCAATGAACGACAACCGGGAATCCCGCTCCATGGGTGCTGTTCGGAACCAAAACCGTTTGCTTACGCCCTCGCTGTCTTTTATTACAAAATAGTACGACGTGTTGGGCGAAAGGCCGTTCAGCCGCACAAAATTATTTTCCATTTCTGCATAATGCACCGTGCGGTCGGGTTTTGCATTCAGTTTGTAATCTTCCCAGGAAACTCCGTAATCAACATCTCCGTAATATACTACCGGGTTTTCACCTGAAATTTGTTCCCAGCCGATTACTACCGATGTGGCGGGATTATCACGCAATGTCAGCCGGTACTTTCCGGTTTTTGAAAACGCCTGAATTGAAATTGAAAGAAGAAAAATGAAAAGGAAACCGCGCCTGAAATGTTGCATAGTTGTAAATAAATTAAACATAGTCATGATAAATTATGTTGTAGAAAAATTGTCATGCAGTTTTGTTTTATGAATTACAAACATTCAAATATCCAATTGGTTCATGTTACGCTGCGCCTCGCAACTTTCCTGTTGTTTGCCGGCAGGGCATGGCAGCACCTGTTCTGGGATGCACCATTCAGGGCGTTGCTGTGGGATAAAGAGGTGATGGAAAACACAGTACTTTTCCTCCGGGGTGGTACCTGGCAGGAATACGTGACCAGCGCCGCAACCGATCGTTTTATTCAATCGGCAATTACCGGATTTGGAATTTTTTACGCAATAATGGCTGTGCTTACCCTGTTTGTGAGGAGCAGGCATTTGGCCAGACTTTCCTCGTTGTATATTCTTTCTTCCGTATCGCTGGTTTTTTTGGCATTTCTCTATTCCAAAGAGAAGTTTTTTCATGTCGGGCAGTTTTTCGAATATTCCATTCAGTTCCTGCTTCCGCTGTTTTTCCTTTATGCCTTAACCGGACGGATTCAATTACACAGGCTGCTGCTTTATATGAAAATTGCTGTTGCGTTAACTTTTACAGCTCACGGGTTATACGCCATCGGATTTTACCCGCAGCCCGGCGTGTTTACCGACCTGTTTATCAGTACGCTCGGTATAAGTGAAACAGCAGCAAATCAAATGTTGATTGTTGCAGGAGTGCTCGACTTTATTATTGCTGTTGGCCTGTTTATTCCCCGGCTGGCAAAATACGCTGCGTTGTATGCGGTGTTCTGGGGCGGCCTGACTGCTTTGGCGCGGACGTGGGGAA
>CAYUBV010000445.1:0-2185 GCA_964443035.1 uncultured Tangfeifania sp. | reverse complement strand
TTTTACTTGTCCTGTTTCTAAACCACCAGAGAATTGTTTCCTGTTTATCTAAAATATCACCTACTTTCTTTTCCAATGAATTCATTGTGCTTAATTCTACATCATCAAACAGGTAATATTTGTAAGTATTTGGAATTGTATTTACTGTAATAATATCTTTGTCGGGTACTTTAAAGCCAGATTCTTCATTATCAGAAACGGCTAAGACAAGTTTTTTATCTTCAAGAAGTTTCATAAAAATGGATTCCTCTTGCTTTACTTTTTCCTTTACGTATTCCTTTGTAACCTGTGATGCAACAAAACTGAAATGCTCTTTTATTTTATCTTGTCCGATTATTTCTTCAAGTTGTTTTAGTATTTTTTCACTGATTACCCTTGACTGGAACGGATTGTCAATTGTTTCGTTTAATCTGCGGGTTAAATAGTCAATGTTTATTTCTGCAATACCGTTGCTTTTTGATGTTTCTTCAACAAATGCGGCCTTACTTTCGTCATTCAGGGTTATTGCAAAAGCTTTCCGGTCTTTTGTTTCATCACTTAATGAATTTTCTACGCTATTTATAAATTCGGCTGATAATTCAAAAGAAACAAAATTTATTTTTGGTTTTATGTCAATATTATAGTTGAAATGCCTTTTATTTTCTTTTTCATCAACCATTAACCAAACAGGTAGATAAAATGAATTTTGAAACTTCTCACTTAGTTCCTTTTTAATTTTTACCGTTTTGTTTGCATTAATATCTTCATTGTCTCTAAACTTTACTTTTGTAACAAGGTCTTCCAATCCTTCATTTTTAAACCCGGTCGCAACTTTATCCAAAATATTCCGGGTATCTCCTTTGGAATAATAAACATAGCTTTCATCCAATTCTTTAACGCCAAGTTTTTTGGCAAATGGCTGTCTTAAAATCCGACCGACTAATTGCGTTACTCCTGTATTTGAATTTACATTTGGGATAATTCCGAGGATGTATGCAAAAGAAAAATCCCAACCTTCCCGAAGTGCTTCTTTAGTTATAATAAAACGAACAGGACAATCCTGCGAAAACAGGTTAATATCTTCAATATCATTTTGGGAACTTGTTTTTATGGCTATTTCATCGGGATTCACTTCAAGGCTGATTAAATATTCTTTTACATCTAAACTATGTACCCTTCCTTTGCCTCTTTGGTCTTTTCCTGTTGCTTCAACCTGAATTAAAGCTGTTGGACGGATATATGCGCCCTGGTCTTTTTGATATTGTTTTGCCGTATTTTCCAGTTTATCCCTGTGTTCCTTAATCTCTTTTACCATTGCTTTCCAGTCATCTTCCTGTTTACTGATTGGTGGGAGGATATGCATATCAAGCTTTACCATTTCTTCTTCTTTCAGTTCAAGTCCGGTTATGGTAACAAGGATATTCATATTTTCCTTTGGCGTTGCCGTTAAACCGAGAATCATTTCAGGATTAAGCCCGTCAATGGTTTTTCTTGCATTGTCGGAAAAAACTTTGTGCATCTCATCAATAATTATCAGGGGCTTTGCCACACGAATAGCATTTCCCAGACTGGTCATGATTAAAGGCTGTTCTTCTCCCAAAGCTGAAATATAATCAAGGTTGGGTATCTGCTCCAATAGTTGCTTGTGTAAATCGTAACGGTTATCTGCCGGGAAAAAGCTATCGTAACCGCCACTGTCCTGAAAGACTTTTAAGGCTTCTTTGCCATTTTTTCGGCTAATAGACTGTATCATTACAAACAACACCACTAAGTTTTCTTCAATATCATTTGTTGTTAGTTTTTGCCCTTTTTCAAGAACAATAGTACGGTTTCCGCTACATTGGTCGAGCAATTGGCGTAAAGGATTGCTTTTATCCCTTATTTTTTGGACGGTTTGACTATAAATTGTTTCGCTTGGAACAATCCAAACAACTAATCCTGTTCGTTTCTGTGCAAAAATATTTTGATATTCCCGGATTGCTTCAACCGCAAGCAAGGTTTTTCCGCCACCCGTTGGCACTTTAATATTAACCCGGGGATAGTAATTGCCTAAACCATTCGTGCAGCGGTCTTTATATTCAAGATTTGTATTCTGAAATGTTGTTTGTACCCAGTTTAACGTGTGCCTCATATTTTCCGGCAAGGTTTGTTTTGCCACATCAAAAGAAGTTTTGGTTTCTCTTGCAGTTTGCAGAAACTGTTTCAG
>CAYUBV010000444.1:0-2186 GCA_964443035.1 uncultured Tangfeifania sp. | reverse complement strand
ACTCTTAATATTTGCTGTGATTTCCATTTTAATATCAATTATCCGGGGAAAATGATTAGATAAAATTTTTGGATTATTACAAAAAAACGGATTGAATTCAATCCGTTTTTTTTTTGTATTTAAATTCCTGAATTCTCCATAAATTAATCTGCATCCTTTTCAATATTCCCGGTAATTATAAAAGGAGCCGAATATTTTGCAGGTTTGTTTTCGTGTTTGTAATATTTTGAAAACTGGTAAGTTAGTTCCACTCCGAAATAGAAGATAACGGAAACAAAAAATATCCAAACCAGAATTATTACAAATGAGCTGGCAGTACCATACACAACCCCAAGGTTGCTGTTACCAATAAAAACGCCAATGCCGATTTTTCCCAGGGCAAACAGAACAGAAGCAAAAATTGCCCCATACCAGCTTGCACTCCACTTCACCTGCAAATCGGGCAAATAGCGGTAAATAAGTGTAAATATGGCAGCAATTATGGCCAGCGAAAGTCCCAGATTCAGAACTTCAGCCAAAATAACAAAATCGGGTGTAAACTGTTCTGCCAGAAAATCTGCCAGAAAAGCGATGGTGGCATCGGCTACCAGCGATATAAGAATTACAAATCCCAGGCAAAGTATCACCCCAAACGATAACAGGCGGCTCTTCAGCAAATTAAAAACGCCCCATTTCAATTTCGATTTAACTTTTATACGCCATATATAATTTATAGAATTTTGCATGGCACTGAAAAGCGTGGTAGCAGAAACCAAAAAGAAGGAGGCTCCAAAAATTGTCCCAAGCGTACTTTTTTCGGTTATTTCGTAGTTTTCAATGGCGTTTTTTAAAACCCGGGTACTTTCATCTCCCACCAAACGACCGAGTTCATCAAAAAGCTTTTGCCTGATTGCCTCATCTCCTGTAAAATAACCAAACACAGCTATGATTATAATTAGAATAGGCGCCATCGAGAAAATTGCGAAATAGGCAGTTGTTCCGGCGTGCTCCATCGGACGGTTCTCACTAAAGTGCCCGGCGGCTTTTTTAAAAATTTTGAAGTAATCTACTATTCTGCTTGTTATTTTTTTTCTGACCATAACTTTTTAAATTTTTCTTTTGCATTTATAAAATACCGTCCGAAATGAATCTGATGTTTCTCAAGGCCTTTGCTGCTTAAAAAATATGCATAGGGCTCGAGGCTATCGATGTTACGCATAATAATTTTCAAAATGGCGATGTACGGAATTATAATCAGCATGCCTGCAATTCCCCAAACCAGGTTTCCGATCAACAATCCAATAATAATAGTAAAGGCATTTATTTGCACATTTGTACCCACCACATTTGGGGTTATAATATTGTTCTCTAAAAACTGCACAATAAGAAACATGATTACTACTTTAAGTGCCATACTCCAGGGATCGGGAAGTGAAATCAATACATAAATCAATGGTACCAAAGCCCCCAGCAAGGTGCCAAAATAGGGAATGAGGTTGAGCAATGCGGCTCCAATACCCAGCACCAAAGCATGTGGCACACCAATAATTGTCAACCCAAGTGAGTTTATAACAGCCAGAATAGACACAACCCCTAACAAACCTGCCAGGTAGCTTGATGTAACAGTGGTAATTTCGTGTAATATGTTTATCGTTTTTTTCCGGTTCTTTTTCCCTGCAAGTTTCAAAATGAAAAAGGCTGTTTTTGTGCGGTAAAAAAGAATAAAAAAAGTAAACACCGGCAGAATTAATATCTGGAAAACAGTGGTAGTTGTGGTACTGAAAACATTTCCGGTTGAAGAAGCGATTGCAGAAATTAAATTTTGTACGGCACTCTGAATGTAATTGTTGACTTGCTCGATATTCATCCCGAATAATTCTCCTATCCTGGCTTCAATGCTGCTATCACCCCGGGTAAATCTTTCTTTCAGCGCAGTAATATCAAAATTGATGTTACCTATCTGAACAGATAAATAAAGACCAACGGCGCCGGCAATAATCAGTACAGTTATTATAACAAGCAAAATGGCCGGAATACGGTGAAATCCCCAGCGCTCGAGCCGCCAAACAACCGGATAAACAAGATAGGCAAGTAACAAACTGACAGCCAGCGGCACTAAAATATTTTTTGCCAGTATAAGTACCAGCATCAAAACGGAAAGAATAAAAAGTACGGTGGCAGTTCTTACCAATGGAAAATTTTTCATA
>CAYUBV010000443.1:0-2197 GCA_964443035.1 uncultured Tangfeifania sp. | reverse complement strand
CCTTCGTTCACATTGTATTTCTGCCTTTCCCAGTTGAATTCAGGTTCGGTTAAAACCACTTCCGGGCCGGTAAGTGTGGTCGGATTTTTCATCTCAGACATGACCAGCGCCGTGCCGTGGTCGCCTCCCCTTACATTTTGCGCCCAGATTAGATACCGTTTGCCTTTGTGCTCAAAAGTGGTAGCATCCAGTGAAAATGATTCGCGCTCAGTTTTAATTTGTCCTTCTTCCTTCCATTCACCCTGCATCGGGTCTTCCGACTCGTTTGACAATACCCACATTCGGATGTTCCAGATATTTTCCGCTTCTCCCGCGGCGAAATGAATATACCAGGTGCCGTCAATCCGGTGCAACTCAGGCGCCCAGATGTGATGTCCCATTACTCCTTTTTCGTGTTTGCGCCACACCACTTTTTCTTCAGCATTTTTCAACCCGTTTATGGTGGAAGCTTTTCGGATTACAATCCGGTCGTATTCAGGCACTGTGGCAATCAAATAATAGATCCCGTCGTCTGTTTTGTGCACCCATGGATCAGCGCGTTGTTCGGCTATAGGATTATCGAATTCCGGGGTTTGGGAAACAACATCCGGAGAAAAAACAAAACCTGCCAAAACCAGCAGCAGAATCATAATCAGTTTCATTGTAATGTAATTTTAAAATCCTGAAAATATACAAAATTAAAATAGCCGCAGCAGTTTTTTGATTTTTTAGCTTGATACAGGATTTACCGCATAAGTTGGAGGTTCAACCCGAAACCGGGGGCCCATAGCACGCTCGCAAGCTAAACTGCTCATCCGCGACCAAAACCGGATGATGTACCAGAAAGTTGCCGGGTGATGACAAAAACATTGATTCAGAAACTGCCATCACTCAAAATAGTTCCATAAAGTTTAAGTTTTTTGAACCACCCCTGCTGAGGGAATGTTTTTGTTTACAGACTATCATTTCAAAAGGAATAGTCAGATTTATGCAAATCAGTTTGCAACAGATTTACTATCTTTTGGCCTTTAATATTAAAAAAATTCAATCATGAAAATACAACTTACTTATTCAGTTCTGCTCTCATTTTTATTATTTTTTGGAATCCATGCCGGTGCACAGGAAACATTTAGCTGGCGCCCCGAAAACCGTACAGGAGTTTCGGCGGAAACCGGCCTATTGAAAGAATGGCCTGAAAACGGGCCAGTACTTTTATGGGAAAACCTTGAACTTGCAAAGGGAAATTCTTCTCCTTCGTTTGGAAACAATAAAATTTACATCACAGGCACCGATGACGGCAACGATATTTTGTATGCGCTCGATATGAAGGGCAATATCCTCTGGCAAAAAATAATGGGACGGGCATGGGACGGTTCGTATCCTGTAAGCCGTGCAACTCCAACAGTAGATGGTAACCGTGTGTTCACCTGCAGTGGGATGGGTGATTTGACCTGCTTCGACGGAAATTCGGGCGACATCATATGGACATACAAAGCCAGTGAAGAAAACAAGGGAACCTACGGAAAATGGGGAATTGCCGAATCGCCGCTGGTTGATGACGGTAAAATATATTTCTCTCCAGGCGGACCGGAAACCAATACGATAGCTTTGCACAAAAATACCGGTGATATTATCTGGAAATCGGAAAGTCTGGATGACAAACCGGGATATGTTTCCCCAATTCTCAGGGAGTACGCCGGCAAAAAAATGCTTATCAATGTATCCTTGGATCACGTATATGGCGTAGATGTTTCCAACGGGGAAATCCTTTGGAGTGTGGCACATGTAAACGGCCGTGAAGGTCGTGAAAATATTTTTTGTGTAACTCCTTTGTTTAAAGACGGCAAAGTGTATGTAACCGGTGGTTACGATGTGGGTGGCTACCAGGTAAAAATTGCAGATGATGGAAATAGTGCAAAAATTGTCTGGACTGACGATGTGCTCGATGTTCATCATGGCGGCGTGGTGCTTGTTGATGGGTACATTTACGGCGCCAACTGGCTCAACAATGCCAACGGCAACTGGTGCAGCATCGACTGGGAAACCGGCGAAAAAATGTGGGAAGAACACTGGCAATGTAAAGGTTCAGTTATTGCTGCCGAAGACATGTTGTATATTTATGATGAAAAACGGGGAAACATTGGCCTGGCAGAAGCCACTCCTGAAAAGTTCAATCTTATCAGCAGTTTTCAGGTAACACAGGGTGATGCCGGCCCGT
>CAYUBV010000442.1:0-2210 GCA_964443035.1 uncultured Tangfeifania sp. | reverse complement strand
AGATGTTTGATACCAAAACTAAATCGGAACTAAAAAAAGGAAATCCGGAAGCTTTTAAAGAGGTATTTCGTATGCTTTATCCCCGCTTAAAGGGATATTGTAAATTATTTGTGCACGATGAAAGCGAAATGGAGGACATTATCCAGGAAAGCTTTCTTACATTATGGGAAAAACGAAAATCCATCGATACCCGGAAACGGATCGAAAGCCTGCTTTTTGTAATGGTACGCAATCGTTGCCTCAATTACCTGAAAAACCGCCGGCTACAAGCAGATAAAATTGTCCTGGAAAATCTTAAAACTACTGAATTACAGCATTTATACCAACTCGATTTAACCAAAAAGGAAGAAAAAAGCCTGGAAGAAATGCTCATTGTTTCCTTTCAGGAAGCCGTGAATAGCCTGCCCGCTAAAATGAAAACCGTTTTTATACGGTGTAAACTCGAAGAAATAAGGCAAAAGGACGTTGCCGAAGAACTGGGCATCAGCGTAAAAATGGTGGAAAAGCAAATAGCTAAAGCCAAAACCCAAATTCGTGAACAATTGAAGAAACAATATCCTACTTTGGCCCTGCTGATTCTTGTTTTGTTGGGGTGATTCTTTTTCCACTGTTCACTTTTTACTTCTTACTTTTTACTTCTCAAGTGGTAGGGTTTTTCAAACTAAATTTGTACTCCTTATAGAACAATCAAAATGAAAGAAATCGCATTTAAATATTTTGAAGGCCGGGCAACCAATGTTGAATTAAATCAACTCCTGGACTGGCTGCGTAAAAAGGAAAACCGCATAGTTTTTAATAGTTATCGGTTAGACTGGAAAAAGAACCTGAAGCCGAACCAGTTTCCCGGTGGTGGCGAAGAGAGCTGGAACCGGCTTCAGGATGAATTATGGCAGAAAAGTTACAAAAAATGGCAGCAATCACGGAAAATGCAGCAGCTTTTCAGGGTGGCTGCCATCTTCTTTTTTGTGGTTAGTATCGGCAGTTTAACATGGTACTTTACACACCAGCCGCAGGCAGTACCCGAAACTTTTACCAGCGTTATAGCCGAAAACGGGCAGATATCGAAAGTGGAACTGCCCGATGGTTCAATGGTATGGCTCAACTCGGGATCGAAAATCTCCTACAGCAACTTTTTCGCTGCTCAAAACAGGGAGGTTACCCTTGCAGGGGAAGCCTTTTTTGATGTTTCAAAAAATGAAGAATTGCCGCTTTTGGTTGATTGCGGAGATTTGAAAGTAAAAGTTACAGGCACCCGGTTTAATGTAAATTCATATTCTGCTGAAAAACCCATCGAGGTGGTACTGGAAGAAGGCGCCGTGGAGTTGATAGCCCCAAATGCGGACGAAGCAATTTACAAAGTGAAACCCGGCGAACGGGTGAGGTTTAACCGCAACAACAAAAAATACATCACTAGCAGCGTAAACACATTCAGATATACTTCATGGAAAGAAGGAATTGTAAATATTTACAATTTGCCCATGGACGAAGTGGTGGAACGGTTGGAAAAACGATACAATCAGCAATTTGAATTCACACCCGAGGTAAAGGAGTTACGATATACCTTCACCATAAAAAATGAAACTTTGGAAGATATACTTCGTTTAATGGAACACATTACCCCGGTGAAGGCAGTACAGAAGAATGAAATCATAATAATAAAACCAAATAAAAAAGATTGTAAGAGAAGCCGAAAGGTAGGATAAAAAAACCGGAGGTGCGGCAACACCCCCGGCAAGTTACTTACCATCGGCAAATGGTAAATAAATTTTTAAACTAAACATTGTAAAATTATGAAGAAAATCCGAATTACAGGAAGGAAAGGCCTTCCTTATTGGAACAAATGTTTTAGAATTATGAAACTAACATTTATGTTCTTATTGATTGGGCTGATGCAGGTATCTGCAAGTGTGTACAGCCAAACTACGAAGCTTACGCTGGAAATGCGAAATGCGAAAGTGACAGAAGTACTGGATGCGATTGAAAATCAATCGGAATTCCGGTTTGCTTACAGTCCGGGGTTTATCGACCTGGAGCGTAAGGTAACGGTTGATATCCGGGAAAAAACCATCGATGAATCGCTTCAGGTGATTTTTGAGGGTACCGGGGTTGAATTTGGTGTTTACGACCGGCATATTATATTATATCCGGAGGAAATGGAATCGAACCACCGCAGTGCAAACACTGTTGTAGTAACAAGCCAACAACAACCC
>CAYUBV010000441.1:0-2215 GCA_964443035.1 uncultured Tangfeifania sp. | reverse complement strand
TTACAAATTATTTATGAAATTGAAATAAGACCACGCGATACAATCGCGCGGAAGCAGGGAAATTCACCGATGAAGCATCGGGGAAGTGGCATAATATGACAATATAGTCCTGATTATTTGGATTTAGCACCAGCAAAATAGTGCAATTTGTGTGGGATTAATCCTGTTTAAAATAAAATAACTGACACCATAACCACAAAAAGCTACTTGATTTCTTTCTGGTTTTTTTTGTAACTTTGGGAAAATTTAAAAGGATGACATTCGAAAAAACATACGTAATTAAAAATAACGAATTAACGATTAAACTTCCCCAAAAATTCAGGTCAGTTAAAAAAGTTCGTGTAGTTGTAGAAGAAGCTGAAACTGAAAGAAGTAAAAAAATTCAGTTACTCAAAAAAGCTTCAACTGATCCTCTTTTTAACTCTGATATTGAAGAAATTAAAAATGACTTCACGAAAAAAAGGCAGAACAATTTATCCCAATAACGAAATATTTTCTATTTTTACAAATCCGGAATTTAATTCCGGATTTGTAAAAAATGGTAATAAAAAGAATACTTTCAGAAAAAATTAAACAACTTGCAGGGAAATTTCCGGTAATAAGCATTAACGGGCCCCGGCAAAGTGGAAAAACGACTTTGGCAAAACTTTGTTTTCCAGGTTACGATTATGTGAATCTGGAAATGCCTGACAACAGAACCTTTGCCCATGAAGACCCCCGTTCATTTCTGAACAGTTACACGCAGGGAGTTATAATCGACGAGATTCAATATGTACCTGAACTTTTTTCTTATATCCAGGGAATTGTTGATAATAATCCTGCCACCGGCCAGTTTATCATTACAGGCTCGCAAAATTTTTTGCTAATGGAAAAGATAAGCCAAAGCCTTGCAGGAAGGGTGGCTGTAACCATGTTGTTACCCTTTTCTTTGCAGGAATTAAAAGCAGAAAATTTAGTTCCAAAAGAATTTCAGGAGATTGCCTTTAGGGGCTTCTACCCACGTATTTTTGATAAGAATATTGATCCCCCCGATTTTTATCCGTCTTATATTCAAACATACCTTGAACGTGATGTCCGAAACATCTCAAATATTCAAAATTTATCAGCATTTAAAACTTTTCTTGAAATAGCAGCCGGCAGAACAGGTCAAATCATAAATTTCACCAGTATATCAAATGAAGTTGGTGTGGATCAGAAAACGGTAAAAAGTTGGTTTTCTATTCTGGAAGCGAGCTATATTATTTACTTTATTCGTCCCTGGTTAAAAAACTACAATAAACGCCTTGTGAAAAGTCCTAAAATGTATTTTTACGACACCGGACTGGTTTGCTCGTTGCTGGGAATTCATCATCCGGAAGATATTACACGTCATTTTTTAAGAGGGGCTTTATTTGAAAACCTGGTCTTTTCTGAATTTATGAAACTGTTTTATAACAATTTCCGGCGACCTGAGCTGTTTTTCTGGCGGGATAATACAGGCAATGAAATTGATTGTATTATTAAAACAGGTATCCTGGAAAAAGTGATTGAAATGAAATCGGGAAAAACAATTTCTTCCGATTTCTTTAAAGGTCTCACTTTTTATCAAAAACTATCAGGACTGCCATCAGAAAATTTCTTTTTATTTTATGGCGGTACTGAAAGGCAGGTTCGAAGCGCAGCAACTGTACTCGGATGGAATCAAACTGAAGAACTGAGTAAGCTTTTATGAGAAGGGTATTTGAAATATACCAGGCCCGCTGCCGCGCGGTGTGCCGTGAGTAAAGGCAAGCGTTCTTTTACATAGCTGTAAATAATATGCCTGCCTGCATCGCTTTCGCATAGCTTCAGGCGCCTACGCTAAAGCTTCTGCGACAGCGTGCGGAGCAAAGCCGGCAAAGGCAGGAAGGAAATGACCTGTGACGATAATTGTCATGGTCTGATGACCCTTCGGAGTCTCTCTGCAGGGAGCGGCTCCAAACAACTTTTCTGGTGTTATGAATGCAACATAGTAATTTTATAATTTCCCGGAAAATATTAGCTTTGTAATTCCGGTATTTTTATAAAATACCAGAACTGAGATTACGATAAATTTTAAAAGTGATGATAAACTTACTAAAATTCAACAGGCACTGGAATGCGGGGTTTAGGTATGAATTTCCCAAAACAAGAAAGTTTATCAAAATTCTTGAGCAACACATTGAAAACAGACAAATTGTGGAACTTACCGGTTTGA
>CAYUBV010000440.1:0-2222 GCA_964443035.1 uncultured Tangfeifania sp. | reverse complement strand
TTTGAAAACTTTCAGATTGTGTAAAAAAGGTTAAATTTGCAGCGCAAAATAAAAACACCTGAAATAACGTGATGGTGTTAAAGAAGCACCTACGCTGAAGATACGGTGTTCACCGCGGGGTATAGCGCAGCACGGTAGCGCGCGTCGTTCGGGACGACGAGGTCGTCGGTTCAAATCCGGCTACCCCGACAAATCCAAAAGCCTGGTACGGAAGTATCGGGCTTTTTTGTTGACTAATTTCCCAGGCGTGCATGGGGAAATTGGGAAATAAAAAAGGTCGGAATACGCAAAGCGAATCAGGCTTTTGGGGATAATCATTTTTGCAATTGCGGCTCTATTTCATCAAAATATTTTTTGTTGATGTAGCCACGTTCCAGTGAAATGTGCGCTGCCTCGTAACTGTTTTTCACTTCGAAGTAACCGGTTTTTACCCCTGACAATTTTTCTTTGATGTTTTCATCTTTCGTAAAAAATGTGCGCGACCTGATTTTACGAATAAAAATGGCATCAATCCGGCCCGGAAACTCGAGCGCCAGCCGCGAATATAGTGCAGGATCACGCTGTCCGCTGTCGCCAATTAAAACAAACGACCGGCTGGGGTAAAATTCGAGCAACCGTTTTATTTTATCGTATTTGTGCTGGTGGGTTCCGCCCCCCGATTTCCAGAATTTGAGAATGTTGTGTTCCAGTCGCTGTAGCAGAAAAACACCCTGCGGGAGCTGGTTGAGTGCAAAAAAGTCGTCGAGCAAATCGTACAGGTTCCACTCGCTGCTCGACACATAAAAGAACGGATGAGAAATTGTTGTGGCTTCTTCACTTCCTTTGGCCAGTGCCACATAAAAGGCTGAAACGCCTGGAAACGGGTTCCGTGTCAGGGCATTTTTAAACAGCATCAGTTTTAGTTTTTTCAGTGTTTGAGTAGCGTGCGATACCATTACGGTGTCGTCGATGTCGGAAATCACAATTCGCTCATCTCCTTCAGGGATAATCCTCACATCGCCCGTAGCTTTTACTTCCGGCTGGTTTTCAATAATTTCATCCATCAGTTCGAAATGTACCTGGTACCAGTCTTTTTCAGGATGTTTTTCGGGTTGTTCTTCCACCTTAAAATGAAAAGAGAAAAATCCAAGGTCATCTGTTTCAGCTACCTGTGTTTGGTCTTCAAAGGTAGCTATAACGTTTACCCCCGCAATTTCATCACTCGTAAATCGTTTTATCATGGCCAGCATATTGTGCCAAAACTGATGCTGGTCATGTGGCTTCGAAAGTCCTTTGTCTTCAATAACCATTCCTTGTATAAAAAGTTCTTTATTGTCGCCGTAACCTTTGTAAGGCAAAATTTTTGGAATGTCGAGCCACCCCAGTTTTTGTTTGATGTATAACTTGAATCGCTTAAATGGTTTGTATGCGCCTTTAACAATTGGCCTCAGGTACTTCATTCCGGTTCTGTTTTATTTTATAATTCCTGTTTATTTTATAAACTCTTGTTGGAAAAAATAGTTTATTTTAACAGAGGTTAAATTAAGTGAAAGATTAAAAGCATTGAAAGAAGTATCCAAATCGAAAATATTGTTTGTTGTCAATCCCACGTCCGGTACTGCGTTAAATTCAGATTACCGGGATGTTATTACTGAGTTTTCGGAAAAAGAAGGATTTGAGTGGGAAATTTTCGAAACATCGGGAAAAGGCGATCCGGAAAATATCCGGCACCATATCGAGACGTTTAATCCCGATACCGTAATAGCAGCAGGTGGCGACGGAACAGTAAATATTGTTGCCGTTGAATTGCTGGGAAAGGATATCAAACTGGGAATTATTCCATCCGGATCGGCCAACGGGCTGGCACATAACCTCGATATTCCGGATAATTTCAGAAAGGCATTGAAATTTAACCTGCATAACGAAGCAGGTGCAATGGACGTGATAAAAATAAACGAACGCTATTATTGCCTGCATTTAAGCGACGTTGGAATTAATGCCCGCATTGTAAAACGGTTTGAAAAAGAAGGCTCGAAAGGATTACTCGGCTATGGAAAGCAGCTTTTTAAAGAGCTGCGGGGCGGTAAAACATATTTTCCCTTTTACATTGAAATTCCCGGGCAACGCCGTAAAAAAATGAATGCCGAAATGCTGGTAATTGCCAATGCAAGAAGTTTTGGAACGGGGGCCATTATTAATCCAACCGGTCAAATCAATGATGGAAAATTCGAGATTATCATCAT
>CAYUBV010000439.1:0-2222 GCA_964443035.1 uncultured Tangfeifania sp. | reverse complement strand
TTTAATGATGCAGCATTTGCCTGCCCTGAAAAGGTCATAAAAAATAAAACAGCCAATAAAACAATAAACCGTGTATTTTTTGTTCGCCTCCTTACCATATCAAATCCCTGTTCCTAAGATTTTGCATTTTCCCTGGCATAGCCATAACCGTAACCGTAGCCATAGCCGTAACCATAGCCGTAGCCGTTTCTGTTTTTTTTCAGGTAAACACTGTTTACTACAATTCCCAGCGCATCCATGTTATGGTTTTTAATTTCTTCCAGTACCATTTTAAGCGGATGTTTGGGAGTGGATTTATGCCTGACAATAAAAATACTGGCATCAATTATTTTGCGTATCAGGAAAAAATCGGCCACGAGCCCCACCGGCGGCGTATCGATAATCACCACGTCAAATCTTTTTTTCAGTTCTTCCACCAGTTCAGGCAGCTTGTTGTTGGTGAGCATTTGCGCGGGATTCGGCGTTTCATGCCCTGCCGGGATAATCTTTAACCACGGATGCTTCGATTTATAAATTATATCATCCAGGTTGGCTTTGCCAATTAAGTAATCGACCACACATTTATCAAATTCCAGGTTAAGGGTTTCGGCTAAATCTGATTTTCGCAGGTCTAAATCGAGTAAAACAGCAGATCGGTGGGTAAGGGCCACTGACGAAGCAATATTTAAAGCATTGTATGATTTCCCCTCTTTAGGGAAAGTCGATGTCACCGCAACTACCGGGTGCTCCTTCCCATTGGCAATAAGGTCCAGCTTGGTCCGGATTGCACTGTAGGGCTCACTGGCAGGGGAGTTGGGTTTGTCGAGCACTAAGGTGGGAAGTGCAAATTCTTTTCGGTTATTAAATACAAGGCCAATAACGGGGTAATCCGTTAACCCCACAATATCGTCTTTCGACTGAATTTTATTATTTAAAAGGTCGAGCAGAATAATTACTCCGGCAGGAAATGCCAGCCCCAGTAATAACGCAAGGGAATATGTCCTGTTTTTCTTGGGCTCAACCGGTCCGGCCCCGTTCATTTTCGGGTCTTCAATCATCTGGCTGTCGGGTATATTGGATGCCTTGGCAATTTGCGATTCCGAGAGCTTTTGCAGCAAAAAGGTATAAGTTTCATTATTCAATTTATACCTTCTTTCAATATTAACATAGTTTCGCTCGGTAGCAGGCAGCCGCCTCACCTGTGCCTCCATTGTACGAATCCGCTGGTTCAGGTTCTCCAGCGCCATATCCGATTGCGAAATGATATTTTTTACATTTTCACGCAATGAATTTTTAACACTTTCAATCTGCGCATTTAGTCTTAAAATGGTAGGATGTTGCGAGTTTTCCCTGATGGATGTCTGGCTGGCTTTTTCGTTCAGCAGGTTATTCAACTGAAGGATTAAACTGTTCAGCAGCGGATCCTCTATTCCCATTGCCGATGGTGCAATAATCGTTTCAAGTTCCTCCGCTTCATTGGTTGTAATATCATTTCTGAGGTAATGGTAGTATTTGTTTTTTGTTTCGAGGGTTACCCGTTCCTGGTCAAGCTCCCGCATTTGTTCCAGCAGTTGTTGCGATTGCATGGAAATATCCAATACCTGGTTTTCACTCTGAAATGCCTCTTTCCGGTTTTCAGAAATGGTCAGTGAGTCGGAAATGGTTTCAAGCTGACTGGTAATGAACTGGATCGTCCGGTTGGCATTTTCATTTTTTTTATCCAGGTTTTCCAGTTGATACACCTCTGTGAGTTTGTTCAAAAAGGCCTTTCCCTTATTTACATTAAAATCACGTATTTTAAGGTCGAGGATGGATGACTGCTCACTGTTGCGCATTACTTCCAGTTTTTTAGCGTAATGTTTTACCAGCGAGCTCCTGGAGTGAAACCGGAATTTAAATTCATTGTTGTCAGCACCGGGATCAAACTGTTCATTCAGGAAAATGGTAAATGAAGCAAAATCAGCGGTTAACTTTGAACCGGGGTCTATTTCACGGGAAAATGAAAATTCAGGCAACTCGTTGATTACCTCATCATCTGAGTAGCTGTAAACCTTCGCTTCCTCGCCGCTTGCTTCAACCCGCAGTTTTCCGTTTGACTGAACGGTAAGATAAAAGTCCACACCGATAAGCTGGGGGTGGTCTTCGTCCCACACAACCCGAAACGGCACTTCCCCGTATTTTTCAATGTATGTTACCTGCTGCTGTGAATAATAGCTCACTTCAAAATCGAGTTTTTCGAGTGT
>CAYUBV010000438.1:0-2226 GCA_964443035.1 uncultured Tangfeifania sp. | reverse complement strand
TCGTAATCATCCTGCCACATAAAATCTTCATCCGGAACATTCGACCAGCGGCAGGCTTCCAAATCGTAAGACGAGCTTTGAAAATCGTCGTATGTTTTGTGTTTGTGTTCTTCCACCGGAAATTTGTAAATGCCACGCGAACTCACTGTGGAAGCGGTTTCAGAACCCAGGATAAATCCCTGCGGAAATACATCGTAAGCTTCATCATATAACGGAAGACGGTAGTTTAGACCGGGAATGTCGAAAATCGCTCCGAATCCGTTTTTCATGGTGTTTGCTACTTGGTCCATTCCAACCGTTACGGGGCGTGTCGGATCTTCGCGGTGAAAAATATCCTGCAGCCATTTGGCACGTTTCACTCCTTCGTTTCCCCACTGGTCGGGCACTTCATTGCCGGCGCTCCACATTACAATGGAAGGATGATTCCGGGTGGCGCGAACCAAATTGACCACATCTTTTTCTGCCCACTCTTCAAACCAGCGGTTGTACCCGTTTTTTACTTTTGGTTTTGCCCACTCGTCAAAACTTTCGGCCAGGAACAAAATTCCCATCTCGTCGCACAATTCCACCTGCTCAATGGATGGCATGTTGTGGGCCGATCGAACAGCATTAACCCCCATGTCTTTCAAAATGGTGAGTTGCCGTTTAAGCGCCGCCCTGTTTACGGCTGCGCCAAGAGGCCCCAAATCGTGATGTAGGCAAACGCCTTTAAATTTGGTCACTTCGCCGTTCAGAACAAGTCCTTTTCCACGCTCATATTCAACAGTCCGGATGCCAAAGCGAATGGTTTGTTCATCTTTCAGTTCATTGCTCTGGAACAATTTCATAGACGCATAATAGAGATTGGGTTCTTCAAGGCGCCATATTTCGGGATTCGGGACACCTATATTTTGCTCTATCAGGCTTCCAAACATTTTTTCTGTTGACTCAGTGGCAACTACTTTTCCAGATGCATCTTTTATTTCGGTTACCAGTTTTACATTTTTACCATTTACTTCAGTTTTGATGTTTACTTTGGCCACTTCATCAGAAACAAAAGGTGTGGTGATAAAAGTTCCCCAGTGTTTAAAGTTAACCTCATCCTTAACAATTAACTGTACTTTGCGGTAAATGCCGGCGCCCGGATACCAGCGCGATGAGGAAGGCAGGTTCTCCAACCGAACCGCCATCAGGTTTTCTTCACCTTCTTTTAGGTAGTCGGTAATATCGAAATAAAAATAAGCATATCCGTACGGATGCTTCCCAACTTTTTCGCCATTTATCCAAACGTGTGCGTCACTCATGGCGCCGTCAAAAGTCAGCAGCACTTTTTTGCCGGCCTCGAATTCAGGAAGTTCGAATGTTTTCCGGTACCAGCCCACACCGATGTGTGGCAAGGCCCCGGTACGACCGGTTCTCAGGCGGGCCTCCTCTTCCATGTCCTGTTCTACCCGCACTTTTTGTGCATCTATTTCTTTGTCGAACGGACCTTTGATGGCCCAGTCGTGAGGAACAGTTACGGTTTCCCAATTTGCTGTGCTTAAAGTCGGGTTTTTAGCTCCTTCAACGTCTTCGTTAATAAATTGCCAGTTATCTTCGAGCGAGATAACAGTGCGCACTGTGTTATTCTGCGAGAAACTAATTGTTACAAATAAAAGCGAAATAACTGTCAGAAATATTTTTTTCATAGTAATCGGCTTAAGAATTGATTTCTATAATTAAAGAGAAGTTTTTTGATTATTGTACCTACAAATGCGTTACAAAAATAACCGGATTTTTAAACTGCCTGCTGTCAACTGCTGCTTATTTGAAATTTCTTCTAATGCAATATAATTTTAGGGAACACTTTTTTTATTAATTATTTGGGATTTTTATTAACCGGATCGGTTTTGTTGTTGCCTGGCTTCAAAAAAATCAGAAATCCGAACAATGCCTCAGTTTTTAGATAGAAAAATTTAAGCAAATTGAGAATTTACTTTCAGCCTTTTGTCTGGTTGTTATTTAACAAAATTAAATAATTTTGAAACGTATAATACCAATTGTTTTTTAAACTGAGCCTTAAGCGAAGTTTGAAATTAGAATGGTTAATGCCGATAGACAATTGAAAAGTCTTAAAGAGTGAAACGATTTTAAGGCTCAATTCAATTGCTAATCGGTATAAGTCGTTAAATATAAACTGCAAAATGGAAGAGAAAAACTTTTTTTATAAACTTTTGCTTGATGGTCATTTCGATTTTTGCCATGAAG
>CAYUBV010000437.1:0-2241 GCA_964443035.1 uncultured Tangfeifania sp. | reverse complement strand
CCACCGGATTAATGACCGACCTTCTTTCTGAACCGGAAGAAGCGGTTATTACAACGTCTCAACCAAGGTTTACGTGGATTCCTGCAGGGGAAAAAGCCATGCAAACCGCATTCCAGGTCATCGTTGCCTCCAGTGAAGAGAACCTCCAAAATGAAAAGGGGGATGTCTGGGATTCGGGGAAAGTGGATTCAGAGGTATCTGTCTCTTTGCCTTATAGCGGAAGTCCGTTGAGTGAAAATTCACAGTACTGGTGGAAAGTCCGCACATGGGATCAGAATGGTACCCCAAGTTCTTACAGCGCGCTCCAGAAATTTCATACCGGGATTTTTTCGGGTGTTGAACGGAAATGGCCCGGGGAAAGCAAATGGGTGGAGCTTGAAGTTGACGGCGAAACCGAATTCGTGTATGAAAACAGGCATCCCATTCGTTATCATGAGATTGAACCTGTTTCTGTGGAAAAGAATGCTGACGGGAATCAATTCATAACCTTTGAAAAAGCAGCCTTCGGAGCGCTCAAACTGACTCTTGATGAGGCACCCGAAAGTATTGATTCGCTTGTTGTTCATCTTGGTGAAGATAATACGGATGGAAACCGGGTAAATAAAAATCCCGGAGGCTCTATTATTTATAACGAGGTGAGAATTGCCCTTCAACCGGGTAAAACGGAATATCTCGTTGAAATTCCCCGGTTTATTTCTCACTATCCCAACAGCCAGGTACTTGCAGAGCATATGCCCGAAGTCACTTCTTTCCGGTATGCCGAAATTGAAGGCCTTCAGGAGAATCTAACAACGAACCAGGTACGCCAGCTTGCTTTGCTTTACCGTTTTGATGATAACGCCTCAGAATTTCAATCTTCGGATGAGAACCTGAATCAAATATGGGAACTATGCAAACACACGCTGAAGGTTACTCCATTTATGGGAATATATATCGATGGCGGTGCACGGGAGCGGATGCCCTATGAGGCCGATGCCTATATGCAACAAGTAGCGCACTATTGTGTGGATCGCGAATTTGCCATTCAGCGCTACACTACAGATTTTCTGATATATAATCCCAGTTGGCCAACAGAATGGCACCTGCATATTGTATTAATGGCATGGGCCGATTATATGGCCACCGGAGATGCCAGCTTTCTGGAAAAACGATATGATGAACTGAAAAAGAAAACCCTGATGGCTCTGGCTCGGGAGGATGGACTTATCAGCACACGCACCGGACTGGTTACACCCGAATTTCTGGAGAGCATCCATTATCACGGCAATAGTTTCAGGGACATTGTGGACTGGCCCCAGGGAACCCCTGCCAATGAAACGGAGCTCCGGAGCGGACATGGCAGTGTTACTTTTGAAGGGGAAACCGATCGGTATGTATTCTCGGATATCAACACCGTTGTAAATGCTTTTCATTACCGAAACCTGGTATTAATGGAAAAAATTGCGGGGGTTTTGGGAAAAAATGAAGACGAAACATTTTTTAAACAAAGGGCCTCTCTGGTTAAATCTTCTTTTAACGAAAAATTATTGAACAAAGAAACAGGGATATATACCGATGGTGAAGATGTGGAACACAGTGCGCTGCACGCCAATATGTTCCCGGTTGCGTTTGGACTTGCACCGGAGAAGAATTATCCTGAAATCAGGGATTTTCTCATTTCCAGAGGAATGGCCAGCAGCCCGGGAATGTCGATGTACCTTTTTGATGCACTTTACAAAATGGGCGCTGAGGACTATTCGTTGGAACTTATTACAAATGAAACAGATCGGAGCTGGATGAATATGATTCGGTTTGGCACCACTGTTACTTCAGAAGCGTGGGATTTAAAATACAAACAAAATATGACCTGGAACCATGCCTGGGGAGCCATACCTGCTTATGTAATTTCCCGGAAAATCTGTGGAATCGAACCCCTGGAGCCTTCTTTCCGGACCATGCAAATTAAGCCCCATCCCTCTGATCTCGAATGGGCATCCATCAAACATCCTACCATCAGGGGAAGCGTTGAAGTAGAATTTGAAAACGATGCTGATTCTTTTAAAATGAATGCTACCATTCCGCCCAACAGCCGGTCGGATGTATTTATACCATTGAACTTTCAGGATTATACGTTGATGCAAAACGGAGAAATAATTCAGGGAGAGGAAGTGGAAAATTATGTGTTGGTAGAAAATGTTGGACCGGGCACTCATCTTTTTGAGATAACGCGAAATTAATTGGTATGAAGACAAAAATTGTTCT
>CAYUBV010000436.1:0-2260 GCA_964443035.1 uncultured Tangfeifania sp. | reverse complement strand
TGTAGTTGTCCACAACCCGTTTGCCCCAGAAGCTGGTGCCACGGCTGCCTGTGCCAACCAAAACAAGCTTTTTCTTTTCATTTTGGACAACTGTAGCACTAACCGGATTTGAGAGAATTGAAGCGCCGGCAGCAGCGCCGGCAGAAGTAGTAATGAAGTTTCGACGTTTCATAGTGGTTTGATTTTTAAATTTCTATTTTATCCATTCGCTAAACAGGTTTTCCGGACTTTCTAATAATTCCGGATTTTGGATTTTTAACCGGTTTTCAGCATTGTTCCGAATATAAGCATTTTTTATTACTTCCAAATCTTTTTCAGTTTCTTCATCATTAGGTTGTCCATTGGCATCAGTTGCTCCTGCGATAAGTAGTTTAGCGGGTGCCAAAGACGAAGCCAGGTCAGGAAGATCATACGCTTTTAGTGCGCCGGGTACCAGACTGTAAACAAACCGGGGCTCGTAAAAACGGTTTATTACAAAGGAACGGTAAGAGGAGTAGGGTTTTAGAAGGGCAACACGGGAAATGACAGGATCAAATACTGCTGCATGCAATAAAACGGGTGACATTTCTTCACGGGCAACACCATAAATTTCTTCCACGTCGTTTTTCTTTTTAAGCAAATGGGAAAGTTTTACTACATCGGCAGCCTGTATTCCTAAAATGCTTCTTCCAATCAGCATGGATGTGTACCATATATTGTATGAGATATTATTAATATAGGCATCTCCTTTTACGGCACCATTTCCCAATTCACCTGTCCCCAAAAGATCTGGTGCAAGCACTATGAAACCGTTTTCAACCAGCCAATTCATTTCATTTTCTTCCTCCGTTAGCCCCTCCTTTCCTTTAGGATGGAGATAAATGACAGCCTTATTGTTTGCTTTTTCTGGAATAATTAAAAGATAAGGGAGCACATAATCGCCTTCACCTTTGACAAAGTATTTTTCAATGACATGTCCTTCTTTTTGAATCCTGCCGGTAAATACCGGATTATCAGAAAAGGATGGTTCTTTATAGCCTGATAGTTTTTTTGCCGCCTCCGGTACCTCACGAAGATGTTTTAACAGATTTTTTCTTGATTTTTGTAACCGGGTAACAGACTTCTCTGCTTCCCGGCGGTTCAATGTATATATTGTTTCTCCCCCCATTGATGTAGAAAGTTGTCCTGTGGAGGTTTTTTGCAGCTCCTGTTCAGTCAGGTATTCAACTTCCTGCTCTTCCGCAGAGCCAGGCAACATCAGGTGCTTTTGAAAAAAGGCGTACATTGCTTCCCGGTTTTTTGGGGTATAGCCATGCCCATAGTCATCCTCAACGAGTTCTATGTTTCTGGCTTTCCCGAATACAGTATAAACCCGTTTTAGTTCAGAAAAAGTTTCACGTGCTCCCTGAATACTGAAGAAATCGTCTGTGTTTGCCATAATCAGGGTAGGTTTTGGAGCCCGCATTTCAATAAAATCTGCATGGTCAATTCCCTTTGATATTCCGTGATAAAAATTTTGTTCACCATCCTGCACCCCGATTGATTCCATAAGCCGCCGGTAGCTGGTAATATAGCAGGCCGGCGCAGATGCTGCCACGCGGTCATCGAGTGCTGAAATGTATGCGGTTTGGGTTCCCCCTCCTGATAATCCATGAACGCCAATTCTATTAGGATCTACCTCCTTTCGACTGACAAGATAATCAATTGCACGAATGCCATCCCAGACGAAATAACGGGCAACTGATTGTCCAATTAAAGCAGTTTGTACAGACGGGTAGGAGTGTTCTTTTGTTGAGCTGCCAATAGCAGAAGCTCCCTTTTCCGGGTCAAAATATTGAAGTCGTTCCCCTTGTCCTACAGGATCAATGGCCAAAACAATAAAACCTTTTTTTACCAGGTTGATAAGCGGAAGTTGGTAGATATCCCGACGATAGGCTGCAGCACTGTGCCCTGAACAGAAAAGTATCGCTGGACCAGGCTTTTTTATATTGTCAGGAATAAACAGCGATGCAGTCACATAAAATCCAGGCAGTGATTCAAAAATGACATTTTCAATTACATAATCTTCTTTTACTACTTTCCCTGTGATTTGAGGATTTAACGGTGTTTTATCCGGGAAAGACCCCAACACATCCCACATGGTTTGTTTCATTTCCTGTTGCCTTTGCTGCCATTCGTCGGGTGTTGTGAGTTGGGAAATTTTTTCCTCTCTTAAATCAAGTAATTGATATGCTTCAGTAGTTAGGTGGTGGTAAAGTGAATTAGGGGCATCGGTGTATTG
>CAYUBV010000435.1:0-2265 GCA_964443035.1 uncultured Tangfeifania sp. | reverse complement strand
GATTATGCTGAAAATCAGGCTGCGCGGCAAATTCCCATGCGGATGAAAGA
The DNA here is from genome assembly GCA_964443035.1 of uncultured Tangfeifania sp. Lineage (GTDB taxonomy): Bacteria > Bacteroidota > Bacteroidia > Bacteroidales > Prolixibacteraceae > Tangfeifania. The sequence goes on along the minus strand of CAYUBV010000435.1, from coordinate 2,215 downwards.
CTGGATAGAAAAATTAGATGCTTTTTTGCAATTCAATGATTATTCAGTATTGAAAGATTCCGGGAGAGTTTCAGCAGAAGTCGCAAAGAAACTGGCAAATGATGAATTTGAAAAATTCAGGGTTGTTCAGGATGAAAACTACGAATCGGACTTTGACAAGGAAGTTAAACGAATTAAAGGAGAATGAATCGGTGTTGGATACTTTCTTATTATCGCAAAAGCAAAAATTTGAATTATGAATAATCTTTCGCCGGAATTAAATATTGGCCTGAAAGCTGCCCGTGCCGGAGCTGAAATTATAAGGGAACGGTTTGGGAATATTCCGAAAACTCGCATAAAAAGTGAATCGGAAACTATTGTGACCGATACCGATTTGGCAGCCGAAAAGGCCATTCTGAAAGTGCTGCGCGAAAATTCAGACTACGGAATTATCAGCGAGGAAAGCGGGCAGACCGGGCTGACTGACGGTCCGCAATGGGTGGTCGATCCGCTGGACGGCACTTCCAATTTTGCACGGGCTCTGCCGCTTTTTGCAGTTTCAGTCGGGCTGATGCACGGTTCGCGGTCGATAGTTGGGGCGATTATCGACCCGGTTTTGCAGGATGAATATTATGCTGAAAAAGGAAAGGGCGCCTTTTGCAACGGTGACAAACTGGAAATGCCTGCCAAACGAAACGACCAGGGAATCAATATTTTTCTGAACCACGGATCGGGCAACAGCCACAAACAGAAATGTGCAAAAGTGAATGAACGCTTATGCTGTGATTACAGGATTCGTAAACTGGGAACCACTGCCCTGGAACTTTGCTACCTTGCCAACGGATCGTTCGATGGATTTATTTGCTCGGGCGATGAATTATGGGATTACGCAGCGGGCATTGTTATTGCCACGGAAGCCGGCTGTGTTTTTACCGACTGGCAGGGAAATCCTTGGAAAAGGGAAGAAGATCACCTGCTTTTTGCCCGCCCGGAAGTGCATGGAGAACTGGTAAATATTCTTACATTGATTTAGTAATGAGTAATGAAACTTATTTAACGGAAGTAAACTGCTGTATTAATTCCTGCTGACCAACCGAACAGTTTAAAAAATGCATCGCTCATTGGTGTCATGCCCCGTTGGTAATAAGGGCCAATTCTCAGATGCAACTGTTCTGATACCGGGATTTCAGTTCCAAAACCGGCCAAAATATCAACATGAAACTTTTTGAAGTAGGAATCATCTTCATGAAAAGTGTGCTTTTCAATCCGGTCGTCATAAATCAGTTTATTTTTATAAACGGCATCCAGAAAAAAATTTCCCAACAATCCGCCCGATAAAAACATTTTCATTTTCCGAACTGGTAAAATCCAGTTGATTTTTGCAGGAATTGCCAGGTATCGGAATGAATATTCGGTAGAAGAGGATGCAGGAATTAATGGATCCGATTGATTGCCAGGTGTAATAAATTTGTCTAATTCATAACGAAATCCTTTATCTGTATAGAAAAGACCTGTTCCAAGTTCAACCGGTATATTTAACTTGTATTGAATTGAAAAGCCCGATGAAAAACCAAATTTTGGAGAATCGTATTCATTACCCAGGTGTAAAAACCGTTCTGCTGATTCATCGGAAGCAGATATCGAACGGTAGGCCATAGCAGGTGAGAAAACAATTCCGAAAGACCATTTTTTGCTATCAGGTTTGGAGGTGGATTGTGCGGTTGAAACCAGTGTTATTCCAATCAAACAAAGCAGAATGGATAGTTTGGTTTTCATTGCTCTTCTTCTTTAAAATACATTGGTGAGATGGATTCCCAGTCCGATTCATTAAAATTCTGCAGGCAGGAAACGATCACCTCGCGAATTCGTTCTTCGTGGGTGGCGGTAACATTCACCGCTGGTTTTTCAACATACGATTCGGCTTCGTATAACTTGCCCAAACTTCCGTCTTTCAAGCGGTAAAACTCCATTGTTACCTCTGCCTTTCCCTTTATAGGCAAACTGCTGCTTTCCGAAATTTCCAGTTCAGTAATGCGAATTACGATGGGAATTCCCGCAGGGTCTTGTCTGAAATTCTCTTCCAGGTAGTTTTGAATGGAATTTTCCAGTCCGCCTTTCAAATCAGCATCTACTTTCTTTTTTTTGAATACACCTTTCTGCACAAAACCGATGTTGTCTTTTTCTTCGCGGGCATCGGTTATTTTTTTGATGTAGAAACCGTCTGCTTCAAACTCAA
>CAYUBV010000434.1:0-2274 GCA_964443035.1 uncultured Tangfeifania sp. | reverse complement strand
GGATGGCTCGCTGATAGAGGCATCATCCACTGTTACGGTTCAGGTTGAACGATGTAAACTGGTGATTCCAACTGGTTTTTCTCCAAATGACGATGGGATTCAGGATAATTGGAGAATTGCATGTTTGGAAAGTTATCCTGATGCACGGGTTGAAATTTTCAATCGTTGGGGGAACTTGGTTTTTGAAAAGGATAATTTTGGAAATTCAGATGTGCATGGTACAGATGCCTGGTGGGACGGCTACTCTTCCAAAAAGTGGACATTCGGTAACGATAAACTGCCGTCCGGTACGTACTTTTTTATTTTGAACTTAAATAACGGCAACGAACCAATTACCGGCCACTTATTCCTGAACAGATAATTTGGGTATATTATGAAAACGAGAGAAAACATGAGATATAAAAAAAAAATAACATGGAGCCTGTTTATTTTATTGCTGTTATTTACAAACAGAATTAAAGCACAGCAGGACCCCATGTTTACGCAGTATAATTTTAATATTCAATCTTTTAATCCGGCCTATGCCGGTACATGGGATAATGCCGGATTTTTAGTTCTTGGACGACACCAGTGGGTAGGCATGTCGGGTGCTCCAACAACTTATACACTTTCTTTTCAAACACCGGTTAAATTTCAAAATTTTGCTTTGGGAATGAATGTAATTGCCGACAATATAGGACTGGAAAAACAGTTGGGTGCAAATGTCGATTATTCATACCGGTTAAGAATTACGAATAATACGGATCTTCGTTTGGGAATTAAGGGGGGTGTTACTACTTACACGAATAATTTAACCGAATATACAGGTTACCCCGGAGATCCAGCAGATCCGATGTTTATGACTGATTTTGAAATGAAGTTTATGCCCAATTTTGGTATCGGTGCGTTTCTTTCCAATGAAATTTATTATGTCGGGATTTCATCTCCCAAAATCTTAAAAACCGAATTTCAAAACAACTTCAGCAACTTTTCCACAACTGCTGAATTGCGTCATCTTTTCCTGATGGGTGGATATGTTTTTGAACTTTCGGATTACCTCCGGTTTAAGCCAACATTTTTGGCCAGAACTGTTTGGGGGGCTTCATCAGTTTTTGATTTTACTGCTAATTTTTTACTGGGAGAAAAGGTTTGGTTAGGGGCTAATTATCGTACCGGCGATTCCTTTGGCTTTGTGGGCCAGTGGATTTTTGAAAACTTAAGATTAGGGTACGGATTTGATTATTCAACCACACCTTTGCAATCGTTCCACAACGCCACGCATGAAGTAATGGTTTCGTATGAATTGCCGGCACGCCGCAGATATAGTTCACCCAGAATGTTTTAGCCCGAAAAATGAAAGAATTTCAGAATATGATAAGAATTATTGCAATTATACTCCCGATTTTTATTGGATTTCCAAATGTTTTAAATGGTCAGTCATCAGGATTCTTCGATTATATAGAGTACCGGATTACACCTTTGTCATCTATTAATACTGTTGAAAGTGACATTTCGCCATTAATTGTTGATGATGAATTGTTTTTCTCTTCAGTACGGGAAGAGTTTATCGGAGATGAAAAGCGTCGCAAACAAAATACCTTGTTTTATGATACTTACCGCGCAGAAATTGATGAAAAGGGGAATCCGGTAACTGAACGTGAGTTGGTTCCCGGTTTTGGTAATATGTATCATGAGGGGCCTGCTGCATGGTGCAAAACAACTGGTGAATTATTTGTAACCCTCAACAACAGACCTGAAAGATCAGGTTTATCAGGTAAGCGGAACATTAATTTACGTATAGCTATTATGAAGCAGATGAACGGTGAATGGGTGGTTATCCGGGATTTTCCTTATAATAATCCTGATTTCAATTTTGCACACCCTGCCATAAGTATTACGGGCGATACACTTGTTTTTTCCAGCGATATGGATGGCGGATTTGGAAACTCCGATCTGTATATGTCCGTTCGTGAAGAAGGGCAGTGGAATGAACCGGTAAACCTTGGTGAAGAAATAAATACGGCTGGTAACGAAATGTTTCCAACGTTTGGTCCCGGTGGAATGCTGCTTTTCTCTTCCGATGGGCATGAAATAAATTATGGCCAGTTAGATATTTATTATTCAAATTTAGCGGGCATTAAAAAACCAGTAAATCTGGGAAATAAAATTAACTCTGCTTCCGACGATTTTGGCCTGACCATTCATTCTTCGGGTAAATTTGGTTATTTTTCATCCAATCTTTATGACTGGAGAAAAGATGATATTTATTTGGTTGAATTTCTCCCGCAGGTTGAA
>CAYUBV010000433.1:0-2292 GCA_964443035.1 uncultured Tangfeifania sp. | reverse complement strand
TTGATGAATTGCAAAAGAAAAACAACGTTGAAATTACCATAGATTTAAAACCTGCGCTCGACGAACAAAAACTCGACAACCGCCTGATACGCGATTTGAATGAACACGGAAAAAAAAAGCTGGGAAATATATTTCGAAACTGGCTGCCTTCGTCGATGATCCCGGTTTTTATCGAATTGCTTGAAATCGATCCTGAAAAAGAATGCCACCAGGTTTCGGCGGCGGAACGAAAGAAAATTAGATACCTGCTGAAAAATCTGCGGTTTAAAATTACCGGGCATCGTTCTTTTAAAGAAGCAATTATTACTGCAGGTGGAATCCCGACCAAAGAAATTTACCCGAAAACAATGGAGTCGAAATTCATAAAAGGACTTTACCTGGCCGGCGAAGTCATCGACCTCGATGCGGAAACCGGGGGTTACAATTTGCAAATTGCCTGGTCAACCGGCTGGGTGGCCGGAAATTCGTGCATGAAAATGGAAAGCTGACATTTATTCTTCAACAATATTTTTTACGCGCCCCACTTCTCCGGTGTCGAGCATTACTTTTATACCGTGTGGATGACTTGCTGATTTTGTGAGAATCCGCTTCACAATTCCATCAGTCAGTTCGCCAGAGCGTTGATGCTGTTTCTGCACAATTTCCACCTCATCACCAATATGAATATTTTTTCTTTGTTTTCCGTCCATTATTTGTTTTTTATTTTGAATGCAAATTAAAACTAAATTCAATTAAAAAAAATACATCAAACTAAATGATAGAATCATCGCTTTCAATGTCGATCCGAAGTTCAACAACTGCCTCGACGGGCTGATTGTGCCCGATGTTTTCGATGTACCCAAAAACACCATCGAGTCGCTTTCGAAAGAAGCCAACGATGGTTCCATCCTCAAACGTTTTTACATCAGCCGCGAATAGTTGAGGTAAAAGCAGCATCAAAAAAAATGAACAAAACAGCTTTTCTGTTTGTGGTTGGTATGTGTTTTATCCTTTGGAGTAACTTTGCACCGAAACAATAAAAAATATGTGGGCAATTTTCGGGCTTTTGTCAGCCGTATTTCTCGGCATTTACGATATTTTCAAAAAAACATCGCTGAATGAAAATGCGGTGATGCCCGTCCTGTTTTTTGCCACACTTACCAGCGCCGTTATTTTTTTACCCATTGTTACCGGCTCGGCTTTTTATCCTGAACCGTTTCAGCAAATCGGATTGTACGCTCCAAAACTCACGTTTGGCGAGCACCTGCAGGTTTTACTGAAAGCAGCAATTGTTATATCAAGTTGGATACTGGCATTTTTTGCCCTTAAAAATCTGCCTATTAGTATTTTTGCGCCTATCCGGGCCACCAGTCCGCTCTGGACCTTAATAGGTGCAATTATCATTTTTCAGGAACGCCTAAACTTGCTTCAGTGGATAGGTATTACACTAACACTCGGATTTTTTTACCTTTTTTCTACCGCCGGCAAACGCGAAGGAATTCACTTTCAGAAAAACAAATGGGTGTTTTTTGTAATTGCAGCCACCATACTGGGGGCAGTCAGCGGGTTGTACGACAAGTTTATCATTGGCCGCATCGACCGGATTGCTGTTCAGGGATGGTTTTCATTTTACCAGGTGGCCATTATGCTGCCGCTTCTCGGAATTTTTTGGTACCCCAAACGAAAAAAAACAACCCCCTTTCGGTGGCGGTGGGCCATTCCGGCCATCGGAATTACACTGGTAGTGGCCGACTTCCTGTATTTTTATGCACTGAGCATCGAAGATTCGATGATATCGATTATTGCAGCGCTCAGAAGAAGCAGTGTATTGATTGCTTTTGTTCTGGGCGCCCTCATTTTTAAAGAACAAAACCTGAAAAGCAAAGGAATTTTTCTGTTGGGAATTTTGGCGGGAATACTGATGATAACCCTGGGCAGCCGTTAGAGACGCACAATTGTGCGTCTCTATCTCCAGTAATCAAACATTTCTCCATCCATTCCAAATGCCGGATCCTGGTCGGGCAGCGGCACACCGGCAATATTTTGTCTGGCATTTTCAATCTCACCTTCTTTTCCGTAATTCATGTCGTAACTTTTGCCACCAGGGTAAGCGCCCACAACAGCAAACCCATCGCCTGAATCAATTTTCTTATGGGATGTTCCGGCAGGCAAAACCACGAGATCACCTTTTTCAATCCGTACCGGATCATTCCCCGGCCCGCCGAGCTGAACCTCGGCCCAGCCACCGTAAACTCCCAACGCCTCATGCGTATTTGAATGGTAGTGGTGGTAGCTGAAAATTCCGTTCCGCCA
>CAYUBV010000432.1:0-2292 GCA_964443035.1 uncultured Tangfeifania sp. | reverse complement strand
TCATTGCAAATTGCAGACAACTTAAATGTGACAATAAATAGTTCTAATAACATAATTCTAACCTCGGTACCATTCGTTTCACAAAGCCTGTTCAGTTTCTCACAATGATTCGTGGTTTTGGCTTCTGAACTGAAATTTCCATTTCGTCGAAAACATCAGTTGCCGTAGTAATACCTTCCAACGGTTTTATTATGTCGCTGTCTTTTGAGTCGAGCACACTTATGCCAATAATTTCGGGAACCGATATGTTGCCTTCTTCTGCCGTAATTTCAGCTTTATATAAAAGCGCCGGTTGGCCGGTCATATATTCATCACTTGTTTTCTGCTCTTCATTATATACCTGGTAATGTTCATTAAAGTCGCCGGCCAGGTTCATTTCAATATAACAATTCCAACGGCTTCCGGGGGGAACCTGCACGCGCGTTACAAAATACCCGGGCAGAGGTGTGGCCCCTGTAATGGCGTCTGTTTCAGTATTTTTCTGTTGAGTCGATTTCAGTATCGGATTTTGAGCTTTATTTATTGCAAACCATTTGGGTAATGCAACAGGCACATCGGCTTTTCCTTCCCAGTCGCCCGTGCCGGCCCTGCTGGTAACAAATATGGTTTGCGTTTCCTTTGTGCCGGGATCTTCAATCCAGATGGCAAAAGTAGGTGATTCGCCAAAAGTCGATTGTTGCACCAGTTCTTCGTTTATATGAATTTTAAACTGAATTTCGGTTTTACCCCAGGTGCGGGCAAAAGCAAAAAGAACCAGGCCTCCGATTAAGACGGTTCCCGTTATGAAGGCTGTTAAAATGTATCTTTTTAACTTCATAAAAACTAGTTTATACTTCATTTGGAATCTCGTAACCCTTTCTGTAGTCGCGGGTAATCATCTGCTGTGCAGCGCTGTCGTTGAGTATCGTTTCATATTCAGGAGAAAAAATTAACTGTTTGGATCCGGCTCTGTACGACATGTTTGCGAGGTGCACCAATGCGGCACTTTTATGGCCTTCCACAATATTTCCGTTGGGATGTTCCCTGGAACGGACACAGTCGAAAAAGTTTTGCAAATGCGGTTGCAGCGGGAACACCGTTGATTGTTGTGCAACAATTTCTCCTCCTTTGTCGAAAACCTGCCAACCTCCTCCCATCACACCGAGGTGCATCACCCTTTTGGTGCCCATAATCATTATGTCGGTAGCATTCTGGCTCCAATCCGGAAACCCGTCGCCAAAACGGATTTCAGGACTTGTTTTCACCATATAAGGAGTGCACTGCCCGGTCTCCAGGGTCATTACATAGTTGCCAAAATCGAGGGTTGTCATTTGGTAATCCGGAACATCCCGGTCATCATCGAAAAAATACCTGCCGCCGGTACAGTAAACCGACTTCGGAAACCCGGGATCGTCCAAAATCATTCGGACAAAGTCCACCTGATGAATGATTCCGTTTCCCAAAACATAACCGCCCGCATAGTCCCAATAATATCCCCACGATTTGTTGCGCGAAACATTGTACGGGACTTTGGGAGCCGGCCCGAGCCACCTGTCCCAGTCAATGGTGTCCGGCGCATCCGAATCTGCCTTTTCATTGAAAGGAACAGGCCCGTCAACAATTTCTTTAATATGCACGGCAACCAGTTCGCCCAGTTCGCCGCTTCTGATGTATTCCCTGGCAGAAAGGGCATCCATGGCGCTTCGGTTCTGCGTGCCACACTGAACAACCCGGTCGTATTTCATGGCAGCCTTAATCATTTGCTGGCCTTCGAAAATATTATAGGAAATACATTTTTCCACATACACATCTTTCCCTGCCTGGCAGGCCCAAATAGCAGCCAGCGCATGCCAGTGCTGCGGCGTTTGAATAAATACGGCATCTACTTCTTTGTCGTCGAAAACCTTGCGCATGTCTCTTACCTGCTCAGGCTCAAATCCCTGTTTTATTTTCAGTTCCGACTTTGCCCATCCTCCCCGGGTGTCGTCCACATCGCATATATATTTTACCCTGATGTTTTTATCCGTATCGGCAGCCTGCAGGATTAAATGCGAACCCCAGCCTCCTGCACCGATTAGCGCGACGACAATTGTATCGTTGGCGCTTTTCAGATTCGCGCCTGGTATTGAAGATTTTATTTTATTCCGATAATCTGGAATCTCATACGATGCCTGGCCACCATTATTCCCCGATTCATCCGTTCCTTTCATGTTGGAACAGGAAGCGCCTAAACCCAGACCAACAGCGCCTGTGGATGCTACCTGAAAAAATTTTCTCCGTTCCATATTCGTTTTTTTATAACTGAATTTTTAA
>CAYUBV010000431.1:0-2296 GCA_964443035.1 uncultured Tangfeifania sp. | reverse complement strand
TTGGAGTTGCCCCGGAACACATCCGGCTGTTTGTTCCGCTGAAAAAGAACCACGATGAAATTGTGAATATTATCAGGGAAGAAGTTGCATTTGAAGGGGTTTCGGTAATTATTGGCCGCCGGGAATGCGTTCAGCGGGTAGCAAAAATGAAGAAACTCGAAAAATCGAAAAAACAGAACCAATGAAAACAGATATAATACTCGCCGGAGTGGGCGGACAAGGAATTCTTTCGATTGCAGCATCGCTTGGAGCTGCGGCCCTGAATGAAAATTATTACCTGAAACAGGCCGAAACACACGGTATGAGCCAGCGGGGCGGGGAAGTGGTTTCCCACCTGCGAATTTCGGATAAACCCGTTTTCTCCGACTTAATTCCACAGGGGGGTGCAGATATAATTCTGTCGGTTGAACCCATGGAATCGTTGCGCTACCTGTCGTATCTTTCAAAAAGCGGAAGCCTGGTAACCAACACTTCAGAATTTAAAAACATTCCCAATTACCCGGAACTGGAAGATACTTTTGAGAAGCTTGGCAAAGAGGTAAATATTGTACGTATCGACGCCGATAAAACCGCCCGTGAAATCGGGAACCCGAAAGCATCGAATATGGTGATGCTGGGAGCAGCTTCTCCGTTCATCGACATTGATGAAGAAGTTATTATTAAAGGAATTGAAACAATTTTTAAATCGAAGGGTGATAAAATCGTCAGCCTGAATATTGAAGCTTTTAAGGCTGGAAGGGATTTTGCGCAAAAGAGTCAAAACAGTAAATGACACTCGCGCGTGTGATTTAAGAAAAAGGGAATATTGAATGATCAGTATTCCCTTAATCCTTTTTCAATATCCTGGGTTCTTGCGAATTTTTATTCCCCCTGGCCGCTTCCAATATTTTTGCTTCTTTCAATCGATTGCAGCGCAAGGTAATTATCTCCAAATTTTCTGAGATTATCCATTTCATCATCGTACTGATCAAAATGACGTTCTTCATCATCAACCAGCGATTCAAACAATTTTTTAGTTGCTGAATCGGCATTTTGAGAACTTTCATTTGCCCATTTGTTGTAATCGTTTGCACTCGATTCTTCCATTTTGGTAGCTAAATCCAGCATTTCCTTCACGTCGTGAATTTTTTTAACATCTTCCTTTGCTTTCATTTCCACCTCACCATTTAAAAACAAAATTCGTTCTGCCAGCATTTCAATGTGTATCATTTCTTCAATGGCTGTTTTTTTGAAAAGATTGGCCAGGAGGTCGTAGCCCTGGTCGTCGCAGTGAAAATGAAAATACATGTACTGGTGAACTGCTGCAAGTTCGTCGGCAACTGCAGCATTTAATAATTCTATACTTTTTTCTTTCATTGTTTATGGATTTTTAATTTAGTTGTGAAATTAACAAAAATAAATCCTCTGCATTTTTACAATGTGAACTTTTTTCAGGAATTTAATTTTTGACTAATCTTTTTGAATTTAAGCGATGTTTATTCGAGGTCGTATTCCGATAGCAGCACTTTCCAATCCATTCCTTCGGTGTTTTCCAAAACCGATATGGAAATTTCTTGTTTCAGGTTTTCCGATAAGTCGCGGTTTATAGCAAAACCATAAAACTGAGGGTTGTAGTTGACATTCAGAACTCTGAAACGTGTAATGGAATCATTTTTTACAATGTCCTGCAAAATGGGGCGGTCGTAGGCAATGGCGTCTATTTCATTTTTTTCCAGTGCCTGAATCATCGATTGTACATTCGGGTAGGTTTTTTTGTTGGAGAAGAAGTTGTCTCTCAGCCATTTATCGGTACCTGAATTTTCAACCGTCCCGAGTGTTTCGTCTTTAAAATCCTGGATGGCGTTGTTGGTTGAGTCAATGCGGTTTACGGTAAGCGAGGAAGCGATGCCGGCGGTAAAACCTGAGATGATTATTACAGCGGTAAACATCCAGATAAGTGCGACGATACGGCCGCCAACCGTACGCGGAGATTTGTCGCCGTAACCAACCGTGGTCATCGTTACAGCCGACCACCAGAATCCGGCCCATAAACCTTTCAGGCCTTTTCCGAATTCTTCTTGGTTCGATTTACGCTCAAAATACCATTCAAGAAAACCAAAAATCAGAATGATAAAAATCAGCGCTCCCAGTGCCCTGAAAAAGTTGAGCGAAAAAAATGAACCGATAAACTCGAATGTTCTCTCAGTGGCTGAAATCTCAGGAGTCAGTAAAGAGGAATGAGCAATGTAAAAGGGAGCTGAAAAGTCCAGTCTTTCCAGTCGGTCGCTGGTAATCGTAAGCGGCGATGCACTTACGT
>CAYUBV010000430.1:0-2297 GCA_964443035.1 uncultured Tangfeifania sp. | reverse complement strand
TTGCTGCTCAATTCAACTGCCGAAGGGATTTATGCATTAGACAAAAATGGAAACTGCACGATGATTAACCGGGCGGGGCTCGAAATTCTGGGTTATAACAGCCGCGATCAGGTTATTGGTAAAAACATGCACAATTTAATACACCACACCCGACCCGACGGAACAAGCTGCAAAATTGAAGAATGCAATAGATACAAGGCTTTTGTTGATGAAAAAAGTACAAGCAGCGATGACGATGTTTTTTGGCGTTCGGATGGCACCTGTTTTCAGGCAGAATATTTTTCGTATCCAATCCGAAAAAACGAAGAATTTACCGGTGCTGTGGTTACGTTTTGGGATATTACTGAGCGTAAAAAAGCAGAGCGTGAGCTTTTACATCTGAAAAATGACCTTGAAACAAAGGTGGCCGAACGAACCGCCGAATTGCAGGAAAAGGTTGAAAAACTGGATAAAAGCCAGACAGCCATGCTTTACATGGTGGAAGACTTGAACAACATTACCACCCAATTGAAACAGGAGCGCGGTAAACTCGAACTGACAAACCAGGAACTGGAGGCTTTCACCTACTCTGTTTCGCACGACCTCCGTTCGCCATTGCGGGCTATTAACGGTTATGCCAACTTTTTAATCGAAGATTATGCCCCAAAACTCGATGAGGAGGGAAAACGTTTTATCGATACAATACGGGTAAATGCCACCAGAATGGACCGGTTGATTTCAGATTTGCTCAATCTCTCGCGTGTATCGCGTACAAATATAAATTATTCGAAGGTTGATATGAAGACTATTGCAATATCGATGTTCCACGAAATTGCTTCGGCTGAGGAGCAAAATACTTTTGATTTTAGTGTAAACGAAATGCCGGTGATTGAGGTTGACCTGAACCTTTTTAAGCAGGTTTGGCAAAACCTGATTGGCAATGCCTTAAAATACAGTTCAAAATCAGAAACAAAAAGAATTGAAATTGGAACACGGAAGAATGGAGGAGAGCTTCAGTTTTTTGTAAAAGATTTTGGTGCGGGGTTTAACGGGAAATATAAAAACAAGCTTTTTGGCGTGTTTCAGCGGTTGCACAAAGAGGAAGAGTTTGAAGGAACCGGAGTGGGGCTCGCCCTTGTAAAGCGTATTGTTCACCGTCATGGTGGCCGGGTTTGGGCCGAAGGGGAAATTGGAAAAGGGGCTACTTTTTGGTTCTCCGTTCCACAGTCAAATTAAGAAGCAAAGTTTTGGAACTTTAAGTTGTGAATGTCTTAATAATCGATTTTATGTTTTGTGACCGGTGATAAAATGATACATTTGAAAATAAAAAACCAAAAATGAGCCAATCATGGGAAATTTCAATGAAGTAGAAATTCTGATTGTGGAAGACAATCCTAACGATGCGGAAATGGCGCTCCGGGCGCTTAAGAAAAACAAACTGGCCAACAATGTTCTAATAGTGGAAGATGGCGAGGAGGCGCTCGATTTTATTTTTGCACGTGGAAAGTATTCTGGCCGGGGAAAAAACAACCGTCCGAAAATTATTCTGCTCGACCTGAAACTTCCCAAAGTTGATGGTTTCGAGGTGCTGAAGGAGATTAAAGGCAACGAACAAACCAAAATAATACCTGTAATTGTGATGACCTCTTCGAAAGAAGAAACCGATATGATGAAAAGCTACCAGTTGGGCGTAAACAGCTACATTGTAAAACCGGTCGATTTTGATAAATTTGTAGATGCCGTCCACGATTTGGGGCTTTACTGGCTGCTGTTAAATCAACAACCTTAACCAATGATATTTTAATTATTTTGATATATTTACCCGTCGCTTTTTAACCAATTGATATGGAAAAGAACAAACCCATAAGGATTCTTTTTGCGGAAGACCTTCCCGCTGATGTCGAAATGGCCCATCGCGAAATTTTAAAAGAGGGAATTGAGTTTACGCACAAAGTTGTTGATACCGAAGCTGAGTTCAGAAACGAACTGGATGCATTTGTCCCTGACATTGTTGTTTCCGATTATTCCATGCCCACTTTTGACGGAATGGAGGCACTTGGTATTACAAGAACTTTTTCCCGGCACATTCCTTTTATAATTCTTACCGGCTCCATGAATGAAGAAACCGCGGTTGCCTGTATGAAAGCGGGAGCCAATGATTATGTAATTAAGGAGCAAATCACGCGACTTCCTTTTGCAATTATGGAAGCCATTGAAAAAAATCAGGCGAGGATCGAAAAAGAGAAAATTGAAATTCAGCTTTATGAAAGCGAACAAATGTACCGCTCCCTGATTGAAAATTCCAGCGATGCCATTTA
>CAYUBV010000429.1:0-2309 GCA_964443035.1 uncultured Tangfeifania sp. | reverse complement strand
ATTAAACACAATACTTTTTCAAAAGCTCAGCCTCTGAGAATTGAAATATTTGTTGACGAACAGCAGCGGTTGAATATTATTAACAACCTTAATATGAGGGAAACCAAACTTGTTTCTACGGGAGTTGGTCTTGAAAACATCAATCGCCGCTATGCGCTTGTGTCGGACCAAAAGCCCGAGTTCATAAAAACCAGTGAGCAGTTCATTGCAAAACTCCCTTTGCTGAAATCAGAAAAAATTGAAACAGAATAAAAAATTAAAAACATGAATGTTGTAATTATAGAAGACGAAGCCTTTGCCACTTTGCGATTAAAAAAGATGATTCAGGAATTTAACCCCGACATAAAAATCCTTGCCGAACTGGAGTCGGTTGCCGAATCGGTGAAATGGTTCAAGTCGAACCCGGAACCCGATCTGATTTTTCTGGATATCCACCTGGAAGATGATTTGAGCTTCGCCATCTTTGAGCAGGTTAACATCTCCAGCCCTGTCATCTTTACCACTGCTTTCGATGAGTATGCCATTAAAGCGTTTAAGCTGAAAAGTATCGACTACCTGCTGAAACCGATTGTGCACGAGGAACTGGCTGCTGCCCTAAAAAAGTACGAGCAGTTTAGCGGTTTGCATCGCAATTCTGTTGATTTGCAGTCGTTGTACAAACTCTTAACAGGCAGCGAAAAAAAATACAGAGAACGTTTTTCCATTTCAGTTGGCACAAAAATTAAAATGGTTGAAGTTACGGATATTGCCTACTTTTTTGTAATGGACAAAGGGGTTTACCTCCGTACAAACCAGGGAAACACCTACAATGTAGATTTCACTTTGGATAAGTTGGAAGAAATGCTCAATCCTGCCAGTTTTTTCAGAATAAACAGAAAGTACCTGATTAATATTTCATCCATTGCCAATATGGTAGCCTATTCGCGGGGCCGGGTAAAACTGGAACTGAAACCCAAAGCCGACGAAGAATTCGAAACCATCGTCAGCATCGACCGCTCGTCTGATTTTAAGAAGTGGCTGAACAGTTGAAAAATCGGATTCAGGAGAAGGAAACCAGAAGGTTTTCAGAAAATTTCACCAGCCTTCCAAAAAAGTGAATTGCATTTGATTCTGCCGCAAAACTAAAAGCCGAAAAAACTCCAAACAATTCGCTGTGCCATGCGTTTTCACTAATAGAACAAACATTTAAAACATAGATATTATGGATATTAATGAAAAAGTAAAAACAGAATTGGAAGGAAGAGTTAAAAAACTTGAAAATTTTATTGCTGACAGAGGTCTGGGGTCAAAACAGCTTCAGAAAGCAAGAAAAGCCCAGCGGAATATTAACCTCGCAGTTTTTGTAGGCAGTTTGGTTACTATTGCCAGCATAACAGTTTGGGCTTTAAGCAGCAACAACGAAGAAGAATAAAATCGCATTTTCACAGCTAATCTGTTACGCTTAGTTGTGAAATAAAATTTATGTAACGCTTAAAAGGCTATTTTCATGGTTTCGGATAAATTAAAACCATGAGGGTAGCTTTTTTTTATATCAGAATCTTTCCGTCACTTGTATTGCAGATAAAACTCCTGCCAGATCTGACAGAACACACTTCCTTTTCAATTCTCCAAAAAAAATTACACATACATGTAATGAATAATCATTCGTTGCGTCTTAACTTTGAAAACAAGCTAAAAACAGAAAACGAAAACAGCAAAGTGAAAACAAATGGTTGCAAGTGATTTTAAAACGAGGGTTTTACCGGTGAGCAAAAAGTTGCTCCGATTTGCAACTCATTTTATGAAAGATGAGGACGAAGCGCGCGATGTGGTTCAGGATGTATTCCTGAAACTCTGGCAAAAAAGAAACGAATTACACGAAATTGAAAACATCGAGGCTTTTGCCATGCGCATGACCCGCAACCGTTGCTTAGACTTACTCAGGGCAAACAAAGTAGTGCCCATCGATGCCGAAACCGACCGCAAACTGAAGGAGGAATCGGTTGATGTTCATTCACAGGTTGAATTAAGCGAATCGGCCAGCCAGATTAAAAAACTGATTGACCGGCTGCCCGATTTGCAACGTACGGTAATGCATTTGAGAGATATCGAACAATTATCGTACGATGAGATTGCCGAGGTAACCGAATTAAAGGTAAACGCCATCAGGGTGAACCTTTCGAGGGCCCGGAAGAAAGTGCGTGATGAATTTTTAAAAATGAATTCAAATGAAAACGAAAGAAGTAAAACAATTGCTGCAACGCTATTTTAACGGCGAAACTACCATAGAGGAAGAAAGAAAACTGGAAGCTTATTTCCGGTCGGAAGAA
>CAYUBV010000428.1:0-2328 GCA_964443035.1 uncultured Tangfeifania sp. | reverse complement strand
CCACCGAAGAAGAAGTGGATAAAGCCTACCGCTCTGCGCTTCGGAAAATTGAAGATCTGGAAACCAAAAATATGCTCCGCAACGAAGAGGACAAACTGAGTGCCGTGCTGAAAATAAATGCAGGCGCCGGTGGAACAGAAAGCAACGACTGGGCCGAAATGCTTTTCAGAATGTACACCCGGTGGTGCGAAAACAACAACTATAAAATAAAAATAGACAACATGCAGCCCGGCGACGAAACCGGTATTAAAAGCTGCACCATTGAAGTGGAAGGCGACTATGCCTACGGTTACCTGAAAAGCGAAAACGGGGTGCACCGCTTGGTGCGGCTGTCGCCTTTCAATGCCCAAAACAAACGCATGACTTCCTTTACCTCGGTTTATGTATCCCCGTTGGTTGATGATACCATCGAAATTGAAATCAACCCGGCTGACATTACCTGGGATACTTTCCGAAGTGGTGGAGCCGGCGGCCAAAACGTGAATAAAGTGGAAACCGGCGTACGTTTGCACCACGAACCAACAGGAATTGTTATTGAAAATACCGAAGGCCGCTCACAGGGCGGGAACAAGGAAAATGCACTGCGTTTGCTGAAATCACAACTCTACGAAATGGAACTGCGCAAGCGACGCGAAAAAACCATGGAAATCGAGTCGCAGAAAAAGAAAATTGAATGGGGCTCCCAAATCCGGTCGTACGTTTTGCAACCCTACAAAATGGTGAAAGATTTACGCACCAATTATGAAACCGGCAATGTAGATGCGGTTCTCGATGGTGACCTGGATGGGTTAATCAAAGCCTACCTCATGGAATTTGGCGGACAGTAATTACCGGAAATATTTGCTGATCAGCTTTCTTTTCCTATTTTTAAGAAGGATTCAACAAGAGCATTAATTATTCGTTTACTCCTTAAAAGTAATCTGGTATGTATTCAAATGAAAACTTCATAAACAGGGAAATTAGCTGGCTTTCGTTTAACGAACGGGTTTTGCAGGAAGCGCAGGATCCGCAAACTCCGGTGTTCGAGCGCATACGTTTCATCGGTATTTTCTCGAACAACCTCGATGAATTTTTCCGGGTGCGTGTGGCCACCGTCCGCCGGATGGTAGATTTGGGAAAAGATGAAGAAAACCTGCTGGGAAACCTTACTCCTCGGGAGCTGCACGACAAAATTCAGGAAATAGTTATCGAGCAGCAAAATAAAGTGCAGACCATTTTCCGGAATATTCTGGATGAACTCAACGAAAACAATATTTTTATTCTGGATGAGAAGGAACTGAATCATTCGCAGGGAATTTTTGTCAAAAAATATTTTTACGAGAAAGTACTGCCCAACCTGGTACCCATCATGCTGAGCAAAAAAAACAAATTTCCTTACCTGCGCGACCGTTCGGTTTACCTCGCTGTAAAACTTTCGAAAAAATCTGACCCAAAAGACTTTGCTTATTCACTCATTCGCATTCCCAGGACGTCGATTTCACGGTTTCTGGTTCTTCCGAAAGAGGGCAAAAAGAAATTTGTGATGATGCTCGACGATGTTATCAGGTATTGCTTTGAGGATTTGTTTTTTTATTTTGATTACGATTTTTATGAAGCCTACACCATAAAAATTACGCGCGACGCAGAGCTCGATATCGACGACGATATTTCCAAAAGTTTTGTGGAAAAGATGAGCTCCAGTTTGAAACAGCGGAAAAAAGGAAAACCGGTGCGTTTGCTTTTCGACCGCGAAATTCCGGCAGATTTGCTGGAATTCATTCTGAAAAAAATGAAGCTGACCAACGAGGAAAATGCAGTGCCGGGGGGCCGTTACCACAACCACAAAGATTTTATGGATTTCCCCGAAATAGGCAAAAAGAAACACTATTATCCGAAACTCCATCCTTTCAGAAACCGGGAACTGCCGCCGCATACCAGTATTTTGCGCGTCCTCCGCAAAAAAGATGTGATGCTTCATTATCCTTACCAAACCTTCAATCATTTTATCGATTTCCTGCGCGAAGCGGCCATCGATCCGCAGGTAAAAGAGATCGGGCTCACCGTTTACCGGGTGGCAGAAGGTTCGAAAGTGATGAACGCATTGCTCAATGCCATTCGAAACGGGAAAGTGGTGACAGTTGTTATCGAGCTTCAGGCGCGATTCGACGAGGAAAATAACATTTTATGGTCGAACAAACTGCAGGATGAAGGCGCTTATGTAATAAACGGAATTCCGGGCATGAAAGTCCACAGCAAACTGGCCTGGGTAAAACGCGAAGAAGAAGCAGGCTTCCGGAATTACGCCTACATCGGAACCGGTAATTTCCATGAAGGCACTGCCAATGTTTA
>CAYUBV010000427.1:0-2336 GCA_964443035.1 uncultured Tangfeifania sp. | reverse complement strand
TGTTATTTTAAAATATTTTGTTTTGATAACCAGTCTTGATACTTGTGTCTAATTATCTAACAATCTTTTATTCAGATATTCGGGAAAGAAATCCCAATCATAAGCGGGTACAGCTCGGGTCCTTTTCCATCTTTGAATAATGGCATCATGCCGTAGTTGGCAAATACACAAAAGTCGCCAAACCCGATTTTTCCGGTTATATCCCATGAAAACTGGTTGATGTTGAAATTGCTTCTCGATTTTTCCTTGTTGCCGTTGTATTTGAATTTTGTGTGCGAGCCAAGGTGCACCGAACCGATAACTCCACCGGCAAGGTATAACCTGGAGTTCCCCATGCGCAGGGGTGTTTTTACCTCGAGCATCAAAGGTGCGGAAAGATAGCTGATGGTAAGTTTCGATTTATTGAAATTTTCCAGTTCATCTAAAGAAACCGGGATAATCATGCCGCTGCCTTCTTCTTTTTCAATGGTTATTTTTTCGTCGAACCGGTAATCAGAAAACCGGAAGCCGAGACCGGTGACAAGTCCGAAGTTGTTTCTTTCGTTTTTAAATGCCCACTCAGCAAAGTTGATGTTCCAGGATAGTGATTTACCGGGAATGAGACTGAAAAATTCATCTCCGTCATATATTGAATAATCGGTTTGATGAAACAGGTTCATTCCCACTTCCAGTCCGGCCCAGTGCGGGTTGAAACTGCCGATCCACCTTCTGTCTTTTGGTTCTTTATTTACGCTGATATGAGTTCCACCCCAGCCTTCAACCACCTCGAAAGTTCGCCGGCCAATGCGAATGTGCGTGGTGTCGCCCCAGTCGTCGGTAATCACTTCCACGCCTTTTTCATTGCCCACTTTTACGTGTACTTTTTCACCGTTTTCAATCACCGTAACAACATTTTTATTTTTGGTACTCACTTTTGTGGTATCGGTTTGTGCTGCCAGGTTAAGGAAAAGAAGGCTGCACAAAAATAGACTCATTAATCGTTTCATTTTTTCTGTTTTAAAAGTTCTGTTGCTCAGACGAAGAGGTTAGAGAAAAAGTTACAGTTGAATTTGAAATTGGTGTATTGATAATGGTATTAAAAATGTAGAGACGCATAATTATGCGTCTCTACCCCTATATATCGGATCATTTCTATTTTTTTATTCTCCAGCTATCGGTTCATTATTGGTTGGAATGGAAAACGCCAGCAACCGCGATTCGAAATTGAGTTCTGTAACTTTTCCCTCCTCGTTGGTTTCATAGTTGAAGTTTTCTTTCGAAATGCTGGAAACCAGGTTCAGCCCGGCTTTTGTTATTTTTCGGAAAGAGAAATTATCCAGCCCGGTTTTTTCTTTTACCACATCGGCGAAAAATTTTTCCTCTTCAGACTGAAGATGGTTTTCAGGAAAAGTAATGGTCATGTGTGCCAGTTTAATTTCAGATTGTTTCATTACGGCGTGCAAAGTAGCCTGGCGTCTGTGGAGTTTTGGCGGAGTTTCAACGGGTGTTCTGATTTCTGCAATGGTTTCATAATCGGTGTTCTCTTGAACGGGCTCCTGCAACGCTGGAGTAGCTTTCGGTTTTACTTCTTTTTTCTGGCTCGCAGGAATTGCTTTTATCTCATCAATAGGTTGAATATTTTCTGTTTCAGCTATTGACGAAAATTCATTTCCTTCCTGATTTTCAACCACAGCCATCCGGTTTTTAGGAATGTTAAAATTGGGTTGGTTGAAAAGAGCATAAATAGCGAAAGCAACAACTAAAACCGCTGCCACACGCGATGCCCACAGGATTATAGTTTTTACCGCGGTACGACGATACAACTTGTTTTTATGGGCAAAAACCACTGTTTTATCGGGTTGCAGTTTGGTTTGCTGAAACTGCTGAACTTCTTTTTGTTTCTCAGGATGTTTTAAAAGGTAACTGTTAAATTCTGCTTTTTCTGATTCCGAAATATCACCTTCAATCAGCGCAATTGCGGCCCGGTTGAATTCTTTTTCCGAATCGTATTTCGTTTTATATAATTTTTCTTTTTTGCTGAAAAAAGTGATGACGGGCTCAAGCGATGCGAAGTCCATCAATGAAAGTTCCTCTTTTAAATCGGGATTTTTCTGCAGAAATTCCAGGAAGTTGTCCATCAGATTTTCATCCAGGTTACCTTCTAAGTAATCGAGAAAATAGGATTCGTAATTATTTCTTGTAATTTTCATTTTCATCCTCCTCACTAAATAACTGTTTCCGGTTTTCCGATGTACTTTTTCAAAAACACCCGTGCCCGGTAAATGTAGACTTTCACCTGCGCTTCGCTCAGGCTGGCCATCTCGCCAATTTCTTTGTACGAATAACCTTCGTAGTCG
>CAYUBV010000426.1:0-2337 GCA_964443035.1 uncultured Tangfeifania sp. | reverse complement strand
TCCAAATCATAAAAATGAAGTAAACTCATTTATTAAAAAGAATAAAGTAAAGCCAAACAAACCGGAGCGTATGGCCGAGCTGGTTCAGTATTATAATTCCCTTTAAAAAAGAGAAATAATTCTGTGCCGGATGCAACATATGCAAATGGCTTTCGTCATTGAACTGTAAACAACAAAAAAATTGGAAACACTGTATAAAAATATTCATCAGGAATTGATTGAAGAGTGCAGGCAGGGCAGCCAAAAAGCACAGTTTCAAATTTATAAATTGTACTATAAAGCCATGTACAGTGTAAGCCTGCGGATAGTGAACGATGAATTTGAGGCAGAAGATGTAATGCAGGAATCTTTTTTAAACGCGTTCAAAAAAATAGACAGTTACAAAGGAGAAGTAAGTTTTGGCGCCTGGCTGAAAAAAATTGTGGTAAACCGTTCATTGGATGTTTTAAAAAAAAGAAGGGTAAAGTTTGAAGAGGTAAACGAACGAGCTATGGAAATGCCCGATATGGATGGCATGCCGCTGGAAGTGGATGTGAAAGAGTTAAAAAAAGCCATCCAAAGTTTACCCGATGGTTACCGGACTGTTTTGAGTCTGTACCTGATTGAAGGTTACGATCACGATGAAATAAGCCAGATTTTAAAAATCAGCAATTCGGCATCGAGAACCCAGTATTCGCGTGCAAAAAGCAAGTTGAGAGAGTTATTAAAAGGAAAAGAAATATTTTCATACAACTGATAATGAAAGAGAAAGATTACATAGAAGAACTGATTTTGAAAAACCTGGAGGGTTTGAACGACAACGAACCTCCCGAAGGTCATTTCGAAAGGTTTGAGGAAAAACTGGCAAAACAGCCTAAAAAACGTTCATTTTCACTGAACCTGGTCTGGAAGGTTGCCGCCGCTGTTATTTTTGTTTTTCTCGCTGTAAACCAGGGAAAGATATGGTTCTCACCTGACAACGAAAACATTGTGCCATCGTCCGGTCAGCAGGCAATGAGCCTGGCATCGGTTTCACCGGAATATGAGGAAGTGGAATTTTATTACACCAATGCCATAAACAACGGACTGATGCAGTGGGAGAAAATGGCGGATGCGGGGTTGATTTCGGAACAGGAACAGGAGATGATGGATGTGGAACTGACTGAATTTGAAGATGTGTATGACCGGCTTCAAAACGATTTGGCCGCCAGTCCGAACGATGAGCGTGTGATAAATGCCATGCTGGAATACTACCAGAAAAAATTGAGTTTAATTACTATGATTGTGAATAAATTAGAAGAAGTGAAACAAAAAAACAAAAATCATGAAACTGAAATGTAGAAATCTGAATGTGCTGTTTTTACTTGGATTGCTGTTGGTGGCAATGCCGGTGCTGGCCGAAGAAAAAACAAAGGAGTACAACGAATCGTGGCCGGTAAACAGTGTTGAGACGCTCGAAATTGACAACAAATTTGGAGAAGTGAAAATTACCAATGAAGGCGGCAGCGATGTAACCATCGACGTGGTAATAACTGTTGAAGCGCCCAATGAAAGACGAGCCGATGAATTGCTGGAACAAATTAATGTTGAGTTTGGAAAAAGCGGAAATACTGTTAAAGCTAAAACCGTCATCGATAGCGATTTTAAAAGCCGCAGCGAATTCAGCATCGATTACCTCGTGAATATTCCGTCGGATAAAAACCTGGATATTTCGAACAAGTACGGAAATACAATTGTGAACGTATTGAACGCAAACGGGAAGTTTGATATTAAATACGGAAATTTAACTGCCAATGAGTTGAATACACCCGCCAATGGCAGCATGTTAATAAACCTGGGTTACGGCAAAGCCGATGTCAGTTTGTCGAACGATATAAACGTAAACGTGAGCTATTCCACCATGAACTTTGGCGGAACCGACGATTTGGTTCTCGAATCGAGATACACGGTAATCAATCTTGGAGAAGCCAGTTCGGTGCAGGCCGATTCAAAATACGATACATTTAATTTCGAAGAAATTGAATCGCTCACAGCCAATACCAAATATACCCACATAAAAATTGACGAACTCGCGCGCAGCCTCGATGTTGATGCCGGTTACGGGGGCATCCGGGTGAATGAAGTAGCTGATAATTTTGAATCCATCAAAATTACCAACAGTTACGGAGAAGTAGCGCTCGGGCTCGGTGATTCCAGCTATTCACTCGATGCCGAGTGTCAACATTGCGGAATTTCCTACCCGGAAGATGATTTTGCGGGCGACCGGATGAAAGAAAATCATACCCAAAAACTGGAAGGAAAAATAGGAACAGGCAGCGGTGGAACTGTGGTTGTAAAAAGCCGTTACGGACAAATAAA
>CAYUBV010000425.1:0-2338 GCA_964443035.1 uncultured Tangfeifania sp. | reverse complement strand
GCGATGGACTTTCTTACCCTGAAAACGGTAATGTAACAATTACTGGGCCTGATGGTACCGAACTGGTTTACATCAAAGGTAACTTTGGTGAATCGGAAACTCAGTCGTTTACATTGTAATGTAGATTGTTACAGTAGTAAAACTTATAACAAAAGGCTGCCTGTTCAAACAGGCGGCCTTTTTATTTGTGAAAATTACGGTATGAATGAATATTTATCAACCCTGGAAGTACAGTTTTTTAAAAGAATTTTGTTTAATTCGCAGGGGATAGAGAGAATATTTAGATAGCTAACCGGAAAATCTGAGGTTTTATAACGGACTTGCAAATAGTTAGCGATAATTTTTATTAAATCAACCTAAGTCTGTTTTATTAAAATAGCTAAAGGGAGAACATTGTTTAAAAACCAGGTTCTATGAAGAAATTTATACTGCTGTTTTTTGGCGTTGCCGCGATGGCCATACTCACGGTTAAAGCCCAAACCACCAGTATTTCAGGAACAGTTACCAGCGCTGATAACGGACGGCCCATCCCGGGAGTTACCGTTCTTGTGAAAGGAACCACTCTCGGAACAGTTACAAATATTGATGGCAAATATACGTTGTATGTTCCCGATAAAAATCCTACACTTATTTTTTCTTTTGTGGGTATGCAAACAAAAGAAGTACCTGCCGAAGGAACAACAGTTGATGTAACTTTACAATCCGATGTTATTAATGTTGACGAAGTGATGGTGGTTGCCTATGGCACCGCTACAAAAGAATCGTTTACAGGCTCGGCTTCGAAAGTGGAAGGCGAAAAACTCGCCAATAAAAATACTTCCGAAATTACAAAAGCGCTGGCAGGGGAGGTAGCCGGTTTGCAGGCGATAAATTCTTCGGGACAACCGGGAACCACGGCCGAATTGCGCATCCGCGGCTTTGGCTCTGTCAATGCCAGCCGGTCGCCGCTTTACATCGTCGACGGCATTCCGTTTAACGGGAACCTCGCCTCCATCGATCCGTCCGATATTGAATCGACCACAATTTTGAAAGATGCCTCGGCAACTGCTATTTACGGTGCCCGTGGCGCCAATGGCGTGGTAGTAATCGCCACAAAAAAAGGCTCAAAAAACGAACAAATAATCGACGTGGATGTGAGCTATGGCATCAACCTGCGACTGATTCCGCTTTACGATGTAATCGAATCTCCCGAAAGATATGTGGAGTTGACATGGGAAGGCTTAAAAAACAAATACAGGGCGCAGGGAACAGATAATCCGGCACAGACAGCCTCTCAAAATCTGTTTTCTGCAAGTGGTTTGTCTCCTTATTACAACATGTGGAATGTTGATGACGACCGGGTGGTTGATCCTGAAACCGGAAAAGTAACCGCAACAGATCGTAAATACACACCTGAAAGCTGGGAAGATGCACTTTTCCGAACCGGCAAACGCCGCGAAGCTACCATCAGGCTGAGTGGAGGCGGAGATAAAGGAACTTATTACACTTCGTTTGGCTACCTGAACGACGAAGGGTATTACAAGGGTTCGGAATTCGACAGGTTTAATGCACGCACCAATGTCAGTCAGCAATTGCGGGAATGGCTTTCAACCAACATGAACCTGAATTATTCTTACATGGAACGAAACTCTCCCGCACAAAACATGGCAGCAAATAACGGCTTCTTTTTTGTAAACGAAATGCCTCCCATTTACCCGGTTTATGTGCGCGATGAAGACGGGAATAAAATTGAGGATCCCAAAACAGGTGGGTATATGTACGATTATGGTTTCGACAGGGGAACCGGTGCTCGCGGATTTGGTGCCAACATAAATCCTGCCGGCGCCGTACATCTCGACCGCGATTTTTACATCATTCATAACTTTACCGCAAATGCAAATGTGGAAGCCCGGTTCCTGAAAAATTTCAAATTCAATTCCAGTTTCGGAATGCAGTATTACGGGCAAAACAATTCCGACCTGACCAATCCGTTTTATGGCGATGCCCAGGGACTCGGTCGAATTTTCAAACGACAGGACAACCGTTTTTCCTACACCATAAACCAGATTCTTTCGTACAGAAATACATTCGGCTCAAACAATTTTGAGGCATTTATCGCCCATGAAAATACGCTTTACCGCGATGCATACATGGAGGGCCAGAAATCGAATATTGCCCGGCCAAAAAATATTGAATGGACCAACGCCGTGATTATGGACTGGATGGATTCGGAGCTTGTGGATTATGCCCTGGAAAGTTTTTTCGGACAGGTAAAATATGATTACAACGGAAAATATTACCTCTACGGAACACTTCGCCGGGACGGAACTTCGCGTTTCCCGAACGACAAATGGGGAAC
>CAYUBV010000424.1:0-2341 GCA_964443035.1 uncultured Tangfeifania sp. | reverse complement strand
TTCAGGATGTGGAGTATGAAAAACTTAAAAATGTTCTGCTTGAAAAAGGACAGGTGCTGACGCTGGAGGACATGTAGAAAGCGGGAAGTTGGAAGGACGAAGCGGGAAGACGGATGACGGATAACGGAAGCTCGAAGCTGAAATCTGTGACTTGTCACTTCCTTACCCCCTCCGAAACCTAAAGGTTTCTCGTCCCCCTAAAAGATGGGGACAAACGCTCCGATTAAACAAAACGTGCAACTTTTAACCTGCACCACTTATCTCACGGCTGTACTATCGATTCGTAAACTTTCACCCTGCTTTATTGAATGATTAAAGAATCCGGTGTGCGACCCGATTATCTGCTGCACTGCCTTAACCCACTTGTCTTCGTCGTTCAGGCTGGTGGTGTAATTGAAAGATTCGCCTCCCATTTCCATGAACAAATCGCGGTACTGCTCCCCTATTTCGAGGGTAGTTTCGAGGCAATCGGCCACAAACGAGGGCGAAACCACCAGCAGGTTTTTTACCCCCTGTTTGCGGAACTCAGCAAGTTTTTCATCGGTGTAAGGCTGAATCCACGGGCTTTTCCCCAACCGGCTTTGAAAAGACGTAGAGAATTTCTCATCTGACAAACCAGATTCCCGGGCTATCAGTTTCGAAGTTTCGAAACAGGCGCTCCGGTAACAATACGGATTTTTACCGTTTTCTTTCCGGCAATCGCAATTGGGAAATTTGCAGTAAACTGCTTTCCCTTCATTGGCTTTTCCCAGTTGCCGCTCGGGCAGTCCGTGGTAACTGAACAACACATGATCGGGCCGGTACTTTTCGATATCGTTTTTCACCTTGTCCGCAAAAACATTAATGTAAGCCGGGTTTTTGTGATACGAATTGACAAAATGAATGGATGGGATGACATTCCACCCGGCGGTAATGCGCATTACTTTTTCGGCCACTGAGCCGGTAGTAGCCGAAGCATATTGCGGAAACATCGGGAAAACAATAATTTGTTTGGCGCCAAACGCCCGCAGCTCTTCAAGTCCGCTTTTTACCGACGGATTCTGGTAACGCATGGCAAGCACTACTTTTACCTGATCTGACTGGTACTGCTTTTCGAGTTTGTCAACAAACCGCCGACCGTAAACCAACAGTGGCGAGCCCTCTTTCAGCCAGAGTTTTTTGTACTCTTTTGAAACCTTCTTCGCCCGGAAAGGTGCGATAATCAGGTTCACCAGCAACCAGCGTTTCCAGGCAGGTATGTCGATAACGCGGCCGTCCATTAAGAATTCACGTAAATAGCGGGCCACATCTTTCTCTTCGTTGCTGGCGGGTGTTCCCAGGTTAACCACCAAAATCCCTGTTTTCATTGTATTTATCTGTTTTTTTGTATAACTTTTTCAATCTTAATTCAAACATTAAAACCGGTACCATAACATTCATCAACCGGGAATTGTTGCCGGCAACTTTTCGCAATTCACCACCTGCCTCAAAAGTTAGCAGATGAACGCACTTGCTGGCAAAGATTCCGATTATTTTTTAGACTTCCCTCTCTTTTCCCTTCAAAATTTTGTATTTTGAACCGTTTTTCAACACAATAAATAAAATTAAACTACACAACCATGAAACTACTTTTAAGCCTGATTCTTATCACCTTCATCCAATTTAACAATACCGCACAGGATACCATGCTGTGCATGGGGCACCACTGGACGGAAGATGAAGCCAACCTGATGATGAAACAATTTGAATCGGAATGGGACGACCGCGAATCGTGGGAAGCGCGGGCCGGCCAAATCAGGCAGGGAATCATCGATGGGATGCAGTTAGATAAAATGCCTGAAATTTCGGGGCAGTTCAACGCCATTGTCAGGGACCGCAAAGCGATGGACGGTTATTTTGTAGAGAACATCGCCATCGAAAGTTTTCCGGGATTTTACGTTACCGGAAATCTCTACCTGCCGGCCATGAAACGCGAAAAATATGCAGCCGTTTTAAGTCCGCACGGCCACTTAGCAAACAAACGGTTTACGCATTACGTGCAAAAGAGAGGTGCAGCGCTGGCACGAATGGGCGCCATTGTATTTGCTTACGACATGGTGGGCTACGGCGAGTGCGACCAGGTAAATCACAAGATGCCCGTAGCTTTACTGCTTCAAACCTGGAACAGCAAACGGGTGCTCGACTACCTGCTTTCTCGGCCGGATGTAGACCCTGAGCGAATTGGCATGACGGGTGGTTCAGGCGGCGGAACTCAAACTTTTATACTAACGGCCATCGACGACCGGATAAAAGCATCGGCGCCTGTGGTGCAGGTGTCGGCGCATTTTTTTGGCGGCTGTGTTTGCGAAAGCGGAATGCCCGT
>CAYUBV010000423.1:0-2359 GCA_964443035.1 uncultured Tangfeifania sp. | reverse complement strand
AGCTGACAACTTCGGAACATTTATCGAAATTGAAGAGGAAACTGAAAGTCCGCTTGAACTGGAAGAGTGGATGCTGAATGATAAAACGTTTGCAGTAAAAAATGAAAAAGAGGAAACATTGAAAATGGAGGCCTGGATGACAGCAAAGGATGTTTGGAAATAAGGTTAGATAAGGTCCGCCTAAAACCTTGAGTCAGTAAAACTGACGACTGAACATCCTGTAAATAAAAAAATACGTTCACCCGAAAAGTGGTAAAACCGGAAACAATTAAAAATACATTAAAATGAAAATAGAAAATGCAAAAGCACAGATGAGGAAAGGGGTACTTGAATATTGTATTCTCCTGGTCTTAAGCGACGAACCTCTCTATGCCAGCAATATCATCGGGGGATTGAAGGAAGCAAAAATGATAATAGTGGAAGGAACACTTTATCCGCTGCTTACACGATTGAAAAACGACGGATTACTTTCCTACCGATGGGAAGAATCGACCCAGGGGCCACCCCGAAAATACTATGAGCTGACCGATACCGGGCGAATATTCCTGAAAGAACTGGAAGGCTCATGGACCGAACTCTCCGATGCAGTAGATAAAGTAAAAAAAATGAGAGCATAATAACCGACAATATTTAAAACAATACAACAATGAAAAAGACATTCACAATTAATTTAAGCGGCAGGGTATTTCATATTGAAGAAGATGCTTACGAAACACTTCAAAAATACCTTGTAAATTTAAAACACTACTTCGGAAACGGGGAAGACGGAAAAGAAATTACTGCAGATATTGAAGCCCGGATGGCCGAAATATTTTCCCAAAAATCAACCGACGGTAAAAATGTAATTACCCTGGAGTGGGTAAACGAGGTAATTGAAACCATGGGAACCCCTCAAAATTTTGAAGAAGAAACTGTTGACGAAGAGCCCCTGTCCGGTCAAAAACGGCATAGAAGGAAACTTTACCGGCACCCGGAAAGTAAAGTTTTTGGCGGTGTTTGCGGAGGTATAGCAGCCTACTTTGACAAAGATCCGGTACTGGTACGCATTATTTTTGTAGTACTTGGACTGATAACAACCGGTGCCGCAGTGCTTGCCTACAT
Organism: uncultured Tangfeifania sp.; assembly: GCA_964443035.1. Lineage (GTDB taxonomy): Bacteria > Bacteroidota > Bacteroidia > Bacteroidales > Prolixibacteraceae > Tangfeifania. The sequence continues at coordinate 1,258 of CAYUBV010000423.1, read as the reverse complement.
TATTCTTTGGATTGCTGTCCCTGTGGCCCGCACTACTACCCAACGTCTGGAAATGAGAGGCGAAGAAGTGACTGTAAAAAACATCGAGAAATTTTTACACGACGAAGTAGATTCCGTAAAAGACAACTACAATAAATTCACCAAAACGGGGCCTTACAGAAAAAAATAACTCATTGTTTTTCAAAACTCTGTAACTATTAAGCTTTGCCGAAAATAAAACATGTGCGTTTTACTCCGGCAAAGCTTTTTTATGCTCCCGGATTTTTTGCGGCAAAAAAATTTTCCGGGAATTCTCAGGAGTGAGTTATCCGTTTTAACCGATGGCAATATCATTTACTACATCCACTACCCCATTTGTATAAAAAGCTTTTTCGTGAATTTCATTCAGAATGGGCTCATTCGCTACCGCCCCCGACAAATACACCACTCCTTTTTTTACCTCTACAAAAACATTGTCGCTCTCAATAAGCGGATTTCTTTCATAAGCCCTTTTAATATCCTTTTCAATGTCTTCATCTGAGCGGATAGCCATGGGTTTTATCTTGATTTCATTTTTTACATCTACCACTCCTTTTACCGAATTGACGATTTCTTCTGCTTTCGTTTTTTCACGCGAACGGGAAACCGATCCCGAAAGTGTAACACTGCCGCCTTCAACATCAACCCTGATATTTAACGGATTAACACTATCGTTCCATTTCAGGGTATTCTGAATATTTTCGGTAATCTCGTTATCAGTGAGGCGCGGTACTTCAGGCGAAAATTCAACTTTTAACTGATTATCGATATCGTAATTGCGTGCCACCAGCATGGTTTCGCGTGCAGCTTCAATTTTACTGCTGTAACTCTGAACGGTTCCTTTTAAAATTACTTTATCGTCTTCCACTTCCACATTGATATTGCTGGCATCTACCGAATCATTCCAGGTTAACTGGTCAATCACATTTCTTTTTACAATTTCTTTTGGTAACGGTTTCATACAATTTATTTGTTTACTGATTTTTACAAAATTTCATTTTATAAATAAACCACGCCATTTCCGTACCAGATAAAAAAGAATTTGAGCACAAAAACGAAAACACAAACAACATATTTGTTTTCAACAATATAACATGATTATTAACCCGGAATTTCTTTAAGGCAGAAAATTACAGATTGTAGATTATCTGGAACATTCGTGTAATATTTCCACAAGAGACGCAGTTAGGACAGAAAATATATTACTATCTATCAATTCCTGTTTTGGTCTGGCAATAAG
>CAYUBV010000422.1:0-2364 GCA_964443035.1 uncultured Tangfeifania sp. | reverse complement strand
GATTTGCAATCTCCCTGGCTGTATTTAAAGCGCCCTTTTCCACCAAATCTTCCAGTTCTGTATTTAAGTACTCCATTGATACATGTTTTATTTCAATACAAAAATATAATATTTCATTTTCTTTCCAAACATAAACTAAAAAGTTTCGTAATATTTCCTAAAAATATTTACTACAGGAAATATTATAAATACTTTCATAACATATAAATCCCGTAAATATTTTTATCAAAACCCCGGATCCGGGATATTTTGTACAAATATTACATCCGAATAACGTGTTACTCGGCAATCAAAAAAGCAGCGATCATGGCAAAAATCATCCCGGTAATAATTACGGGATTCGGGATAACTGCATAAATGATTAATGACAAAACAATTGTAATAATTGGGGCAACTGCATTTGTTAAAGGCGCAACAATAATCACTTTCCCAAACCTGATGGCATAAACCAGCATCAACGCCCCAATGGCATTTAACACCTGGATCATAGCTGCTAGGTAAGGACCTTTAAAACCCCAGTTAATATCCAGTGACATATCAGTCATTAAAAATGCAAAAGGAATCAAAATCAAAGCAGAAACCATCATATAGAAAAAGATACTTTCGGCCTTCATCCGGTTATTGGCAATTTTCATAAAAAAAGCCTGAATTCCCCAAGCCAGGAAAACAAAAAAGGCCAGGGTAAACCACAGGTAGCCGCTAACCTCACCGTTCTGTGGTTCCTGGTAAGACATCAACACAATGGCAACCAACGCAATGATGATTCCAACCCAGTGTTTTCTCGTTGTGGTTTCCTTCAAAAATATCAGTGATAAAATAACTGTGACCGTTGGAGACAGGGAAATGATTGGAAAAACCAGGTATGCCGGTCCTTTAACCAGGGCATGAAAGAGAATGAGCTGTCCCCCGGCGCCTAGCAATCCGATAATTAAACCATAAAAAACGGATTTTTTATCGTATTCCAATTTCCATTTTATAATGCCCAGTCCCACCAGGGCGCAGGGAATCATAGTCAGCGACCATACAATATAACCAAGCGTGGCCGGGAAACCGGCTTTTTCGGGGATTTCAATCAGAGCACCCCAAACCCCCCAAAACAGAGTCGTAGTGAGGGCGAAAATCAACCACGGTCTTTTCGTCATAAATTAAACTTTAAAGTATTATTTTTGAAATGAAACCTTCGCATAAAAAACTTACATATCGTTAATTTCTAATGAAAATCGATACAAAATAAATAAAATAATTTCAAAATAGTTACAGTTTCTAACTATTTCTTAATTTTACATTTTATGTTATTGATTGACAAGACAAGCATTTGAGGTACTAACCTGAATAGAGGAACTAAACTCAATTAACCTGATTTATATGATCACATTAGAAAGTAGCATTGGAAATTATATTACCCTGAAAAACAGACGATATTCTTATTTTGCTGGGAATAATTATCTGGGGTTGGCAAATCACCCGAATTTGACAGAAGAAGCGGTCCGGGCTTTAAGAGCATACGGAACCAATTTTTCGGCATCGCGGCAAACTACAGGTACTTCAGGGCTGCACCTGAAGTTAGAAAAACTTTTGGCTGAATTTAAAAACAGCGGGGAGGCCATTACATTTGCCACCGGATACATGGGAAACATGTTGCTGCTGCGCGCCCTGAAAAACCGGTATTCCGCAATTTTTGCCGATTCCATGGCACATCCCAGCATCACTGACGGAATTCCCGGGAGTATATCCCGAGTTAATTTTTATGATCATTGCAACACCGATCACCTGGAAGACCTTTTGAAAAAATTAAAAAAGCACCGGCCCCTGATAATCACTGACGGGATATTTGCCTTAACGGGTGAAATTGCGCCACTTGATGAAATTTATATGTTAGCGCAAAAATACAACGCTATCCTTGTTGTGGATGACGCACATGCCTCCGGTGTGCTGGGTAAAAACGGAAGAGGAACCCCGGAACATTTCAATCTTGACGGATCAGCAAATTTGTATCAATCGGAAACCATGAGCAAAGCTTTCGGGGCTTATGGAGGTTTTATTGCTGCCAAAAGGGAAATTATCAATGAGATACGCTTAAAATCTACTTTTTACGGAGCTTCAACAGCTTTGCCACCACCAATTGTAGCAGCAGGATGTTCTTCTGTTCAGCTTGTGCGAAATCATCCTGAACTGCGGGAAAAGCTGAAAGATAATATCCGGTTGGTTAAAAATGGAATCCGGCAACTCGATTGTCCCATAACTGATGATCTCACCCCCATTATACCTGTTGTTTTCCGTGATAAGCAAACCGCCTTGGCACTCTCCGGTTTTCTGGAAGAAAATCGCATTATTGCCCCATGTATCGATTATCCGGTAAAAATG
>CAYUBV010000421.1:0-2367 GCA_964443035.1 uncultured Tangfeifania sp. | reverse complement strand
TTTAAAGGAGTTTACAACATTTACACCAGCAGCCTGAATCTTTTTAATCCGAACATCCAAAAAATTGAACAAGGGATAAAATTCGAAGATGTATCGGGCCCTGAACTGGAGCAACACATTGGCGACGATGCCGAAACACTGCGCGAAGAGCTGGAACTGGTTGAAGGCGTTTATCCTGAATTCAACAGCAAAGATTACCTCGCGGGTAATTTGGCGCCCGTGTTTTTTGGCAGTGCACTGTACAACTTTGGGGTGGAAGAGTTGCTTCACGCATTCCTGGAAATTGCGCCCACACCGCAACCTTCGGAAGCGGAAGAGCGCGAAATAAAACCTGAAGAGAAAAATTTTACCGGCTTTATTTTTAAGATTCACGCCAACATCGATCCCAATCACCGCAGCCGCATTGCTTTTGCCAAAGTATGCTCGGGTGAGTTTGAACGCAACAAGGTTTACACGCACACGCGGCTGGGTAAAAATGTGCGCATTTCGAGCCCTACTGCATTTATGGCCGAGCAAAAAGAAATAGTTGAAAAAGCTTACCCGGGAGATATTATCGGGATTCCCGACAACGGCAGTTTTATAATCGGCGATACAATAACCGACGGTGAAAACATCCATTTTAAAGGACTGCCCAGCTTTTCCCCGGAAATGTTCCGCTACATTGAAAACGCCGACCCCATGAAATCGAAACAACTGAACAAAGGCATCGATCACCTCATGGATGAAGGGGTGGCCCAGTTGTTTACCAGCCAGTTTAACGGCCGCAAAATTATTGGCACAGTCGGACAACTGCAGTTTGAGGTCATTCAGTTCAGGCTGGAACACGAGTACAATGCAAAATGCCGGTTTGAGCCGCTGCAGATGTACAAAGCCTGCTGGATTGAATCGGACAAACCGGAAGTGCTGACCGAATTCAAAAAACGCAAGCACCAGAAAATGGCCAAAGACAAACGGGGGCGCGATGTGTTTATGGCAGATTCTTCATTCATTCTGCAAATGGCGCAGGACGAATTCAAGGATATTAAATTCCATTTTACCTCCGAGTTTTAATTTTTACCATAAATTTGCTGGTCATGGTCATTCTTGAAACTTTTTACGATAGTTCTTTATTTACTTACGTAGTACTACCGTTACTGATTTTCATGGCGAGGATTACCGATGTTACAATCGGAACCATCCGCATTGTAATGATTTCGAAAGGGGCCAAAAAATGGGCGCCGTTTTTAGGGTTTGTTGAAATTTTTATTTGGCTGCTGGCCATGACCAAAATCTTCCAAAACCTCGATAACTGGATTTGCTATTTTGCCTATGCCGGCGGATTTGCGACCGGAAACTACATCGGGTTAATTATTGAAGAAAAACTCGCAGTGGGAATTGTAAAAATTCAGATTATTACCCGCAATAATGCGGATAAGCTGATTGAAAACCTGAAAGAAGCCGGATACGGAATAACTCACCACGCCGCCCAGGGAAGCAATGATTTTGTAAGTATAATTTACAGCATTATAAAACGCCACGAAATAGGGAAAGTGGAGAAAATAATAAAAGCAACCAATCCACAGGCGTTCTATTCAATTGAAGATGTAAAAACGGTAAGTCATCAGGTGTATCCCATAAAACCCGCATCGCGAAGATGGAGAAAAGGAAAATAATTTATATTTGAAGTTTAAATACCTATTATCAAGTGAATCTAATTATTAACAGAAGCTCGCAAGAGCAAAAAATTAAAAAATGATGAAAAGAAGAATTATTTCAGCAATGCTAATCAGCAGTTTGATGTTAATTGCATTTCCAATGTTTGCACAAAAAGCCAACAAACTTTCCGGAAAAGAGAAAAAAAACGGCTGGGAACTGATGTTTAACGGCAAAAATTTTGACGGATGGCGCCAGTATGCCGGCGAAACCATGCCTGCCAACTGGACCATAGAAGACGGCACCATGAAAGTTTTCCTGGGCGAAGGAAGAGACCCCGGACAGGGTGCAGGCGGCGACATAATTTTTGCCGATCAGAAATTCAAAGACTTTGAATTGTCAATCGACTGGAAAGCCGGTGATATGGCCAACTCGGGTATTTTTTATTATGTGAAAGAAGTGCCGGGAAAACCAATTTATTATGCAGCTCCCGAAATCCAGATACTCGACAATGAAAATGCTACCGACAATAAAATCGATTCTCACCTCGCAGGTTCGTTGTACGATATGATTGCTGCCGATCCGGAAACTGTAAATCCGGCCGGCGAATGGAATACCTGCGTTATTAAAGTTGACGACGGCAAAGTAACAGTTTCAATGAACGGAACAGAGGTAGTGGAATACACCCACTGGACCGATGAATGGGATGAACTGGTACAAAACAGCAAATTCAAA
>CAYUBV010000420.1:0-2369 GCA_964443035.1 uncultured Tangfeifania sp. | reverse complement strand
GCATATTCAAAGTTGGAATAGATAACACATGCAATATTTTTTGTTTGGTTTCCCTGTGCTCCTTCAAAACCTGTTGCCGTTACCCAGTAAAAATTATCTTCATATTTATTATCTTCAAAGGAAATTTGATATCCTTCCATCGATGAAGCCAATTCTTTAATATTTGCTTCAACTGTTTTCGGGATAGTAGTTTCACCCCAAACTTTATCATTCCCAATATTTGCTTCTAACCGGTATGTTTTTCCCGGTTTGGGTTTGTAAACCAATAAGTAAGCGTTTGAATCAGAATAAGAAAAATTTCCGGCATTTTTACCGTTTTCGAACAAAACAACTTCCGCGTCTTTTACGGTTTCAAATATATCACTGCCGGAAGCAATATTTTCTGTTTTTGTAAGCGTAGCTGTCAGGGTATCTTTTTGGGTATTTAAAATGCAGTTCAATACATATTCCCGGTTGGTATTATCCAGGTCCAACGCCACATCCCGGATACAACCTGAAAACACAATCAGGATAAAAGCCAATGCAGGTATCTGTTTTATCAACTTCATTATAGAATTTATTTCAGCCGGTACAATGGAACCTGCGCCTTCAACTGTAAATAGTTGTTTCGGTGATTAATACCGAATGGAGTGGAATATTCGAAAAACGATAGCTGGTAATTCAACCCATAAACATATTCCAGTACTACATCTACCGTTTTTAAATCGACGCCTATCCCCAATTTGGCATTATAATTCGTTTTGTTTAGGTACCGGTTTTCAATATAGACAGAAGACTCCCACTCTTTTGCGTAATACATTACCGACCACAAGTCGGTTTTCCTGTTTAACGATTTGCTTATTTCAAAACCCGGATACACAAACAATTTTTTGTTCAAATAGAATTTAGCGCCTGCTGAAAAGGATAAATAGCTGAACGAAGCACCGCGAAAAGCATCTGATATTGGCTCTCCTCCAATTCCAGTCTCCGGATCAAAAATCCTGTGTTCAAGAAAAAAGTCGCTTGAAAAATTACTGTAGTTTAATTCCAAAACCGGATTGATTTTGGGTTTCCAGTGCTTTTCATAAAAAATTCCGGCTGACCAGCCCCAGCCGTTCTTTGCCTGGTTATTTAAACTCTGGCTAAAAAATTTTACCTCGGGGTAAAACCGGGCAGCGCTGCCGGTAAAGCCGATTTCGGAAGGTTGTTGCGCAATTACAGAATAACTGATAAAAAATAAAAAGACAAGTGTTATTGTTTTGAATGTTTTCATATTTTGAGATTTATATACAGCCGATTAAAAATCGGCTGTATTTTATTGAAATTATATTTAATTTGGATAAGATAAGCTCCCCTGTTCATACCACATATAATCTGACCAAAAATCAGAAACATATACATTATGAACATCCGGAGCAGTGCCTGGTGCTGGCATTAGATATTGTGTTTCATATATGCGGACATGTTCAATGGCTCTGCTTTCGGTTGTTCTTTCAGTAGAGGGATTCGCATTGTAATAATCCAACACGGGATCATCACCTCCACCGATGAAAATCCTGTTGGTTTTCCAATTAAAATATGTAGGTCTGTCTGATTTGTATAACGCAAACTGCTTATAGCTGTAAAATCTATAATAAACAGCCCAATAATGTCCGAGGGTTCCCCAAACAACTTCTCCGCCTACAATTATCCATCCTTCTACTGCAAAACTTTCTCGTTTAAGTTCTAACAAGCACCTTAATCTATCGTTACTTAACAAGGTCCCAGTTAATGTTTCTCCGCTTTTTAGTTCCGGTAATATGGCATTATCAAGTTGGATTACTTTTTGTGAAGATTCAACATCACCGTCATGTTCTATTTCGGCCAAATCGGCTGTAATGGTTTGTGTGGTTCCTTTGAATTGATAAATAGTGTTACCGATTTTAAATTTGCCCTTTTGGTTTAATACTTTCGACAGACTTTCGTTATAAAAAGGATATACAAATTCTTTTTTTTGTTTATCAAAATAACCTTCGTCGCTTACCTCATTTAGATAGCTTAAAATTTCAGAGTCAGGCAGATTATCGGCTTTCGTCAACAAACTTTTCCGATAAGAGAAAGCGGATTCATAGCCCATTTTTAATTCATGTTTCTGAATTTCTTCTATTGACATGTTGTTTAATTTTTTTTGAAGTAAAAGAAAAGTTTCAAAATCTTTAAACACCAAATAATCATACTCGACATACACATCCGGTTGAACCACTTCCTGTGGTTGTACATCGTCAGTTAGTTGACTGACTCCAAGTTCTTCTTTCTGGCAACCATTAAAAATGATTAAAGCCGCTGCCACCATAGCAAAAACAATAATTTTTTTCATTTCTTTGTAAAGTTTTATGGAGCGGAAAGCGCTA
>CAYUBV010000419.1:0-2370 GCA_964443035.1 uncultured Tangfeifania sp. | reverse complement strand
CCTGCAAAAATTTTGGAAGCTGCCGAAATGGTGGGAGTTGCCGGGGAGGAGGAAATCCTGGAAAAACTGAACGACTCCGATAGCGGCGTGCGTTTCTGGGCAGTAACAGGCCTGATGCAGTTGGATCAGTTAAGCAATACGGCTAAAGAAGAATTAACCGGATTACTTGAAGATCCGTCACCTTCGGTACAAATTGCTGCTGCTGAAGCATTATGCTATTTTGGTTCGTCTGCCGAAGCTGTCGAAACCCTTGGCCAAAATGTACTGGACGAACGCCCATGGGTAGCGTTGCAGGCTGCCCGGTCCGTTTTGCTGGTTGAGGAGGATGCACGACCGCTTATTCCGGTAATGTATAAAAAACTGGATGCCTTGTATAGCGGACCGGATTCCCGCAGAAAATTCAAAGATTCTAACTACGCCTCATTTACCGGCTGGGCGCTCGAGTGGGCTTTGCAGGAGTTGGGCGAAGACATTCAGGTAAATTAATAAATAGAAATTATAGAAAAACACAATGAAACAAATTATTTATGCAATTACAATGGGTTTGCTTATTTATCTAACTTCATGCAAATCAGGCAATGAAACAAGCTGGGCGCTTGATTCAGTTGACGGGGACATCAAAATAGAAGTTTTTCTCGAAAATGGGAAGCTGTTTTATACCGCTTCGCTGAAAAACGGGACCGAATTTTCGGAGGTCATTAACAAATCGCCGCTGGGTATAAAGCGCAAGGATGCTGATTTTACCGAAAATCTGGAATTCACCGGTTCCTCGGATGTGAGCCGGATTGATGAACATTATGACGTATTGACGGGAAAAGCCCTGAAACTGCATAACCTGGCCAATGAACGGGTGATTTCCTTTTCCATTCCCGGTGGCCACCGGCTGGATGTAGCACTACGTGCTTACAACGACGGTGTTGCATTCCGTTATTTTTTCCCGGAAGAAAAAACTGGGAATTTCGTTGTTACAGGCGAATCCACTGGTTTCCGAATGCCCGAAGGCAAGGCCTGGATTCAGCCTTACGACGATGTCACCAAGTGGACTCCGGCCTATGAAGCACATTATATGAACGAAATTCCCATCGGAACAAACTCACCCAAAAAAAACGGCTGGTGTTTTCCGGCACTGTTTCATACAGACGATGCCTGGGTACTGCTGAGCGAATCGGGACCAGATGGCGACTTTTACGGGGCGCATTTAAATCCGGAGGTTGAAAATGGCCTTTACACAATTCGTTTTCCGGAAGAGGAGGAAACAATGGGTGTTTACGGGCAGTTTGCAGAATCCGGCTCATTACCCTGGGCTACGCCCTGGCGGGTTGCCATTATTGGCCGCGATTTAAATACTATTGCCGTTTCCGACATGGTGAAACATCTGAGTCCACCCAACCGGATTGAAAATACAGACTGGATCAGGCCCGCGCGGGTATCCTGGAGCTGGTTGTCGGATCACGACAGCCCGCAGGATTTCAATAAGCTGAAAGAATTTGTGGATTTAGCTGCTGAAATGAGTTGGGAATATTCACTGGTGGATGCCAACTGGAACCTGATGAAAAATGGCGACATCAAACAATTGGTAAACTATGCCAACAGCAAAAACATCGGTATTTTACTGTGGTATAATTCCGGCGGTCCGCACAACGAAGTGGAAGAACAGGTGCGCGATATCATGCATATTCCTGAGAGGCGGAGAGAAGAATTTGCCAAATTACGCGATTGGGGAGTGAAAGGCGTGAAAATTGATTTTTTTCAAAGTGACAAACAGGGAATGATGGAACTCTACAAAGGCATTTTAGAGGATGCGGCTGAATTCAATATATTGGTTAATTTTCACGGTTGTACCATACCCCGGGGCTGGTCGCGAACCTACCCCAATTTAATGACACTGGAAGCTGTGCGTGGGGCCGAATGTTATACTTTTGCCGAAAACTATCCTGAAAATGCGCCCGTCAGCAACACCATCCTGCCGGTTACCCGCAATGTGGTAGGATCAATGGATTATACACCCGTGCTGTTTTCCGAAATGCAACATCCGCAAATCACCACCTGGGGCCATGAACTTGCCCTTTCGGTATTGTTTGAATCGGGATGGCTCCATTTTGCCGACCGTGTGGAATCGTATCGAAATCTGCCGGAGGCTCCCAAAAACTTTCTGAAAAACGTACCGGTGGTATGGGACGAAACAAGGTATGTAACCGGCTGGCCCGGAGAGGACATGGTAATTGCCCGCAGACATGGTGACACCTGGTATGTGGCCGGAATAAACGGGGAAAGCCAGTCCAAGAGCCTTTCGTTTCAGTTGCCTTTTTTATCAGGCGGAAGTAATACTGCCGAACTCATTGCCGACGGGGATACAAACCGCAGTTTTTC
>CAYUBV010000418.1:0-2384 GCA_964443035.1 uncultured Tangfeifania sp. | reverse complement strand
CGGTTTAATCTGAAGGTCCGCGGTGTAACACCAACTTCCCGTACTCACTGTTTCGTCGGTCATCCAAACTTTTTCATCCAGTTCATTTTTACGCGATTTCTCAAGATCGTCCACACTCACTTCGAGCGGCAAATCATCCTGCTTACGCACAATAACAACTTCTTTTCCCCATTTTTCGGCCTGGTTTAAATAGTACGCACAAAACTTCTGTCTGTAGTCTTCCGGAATTTCGTCGAGCCAGGAATCAAACCACATAATATCGGGCTGGTACTTGTCGATGACCTCTTTTAATTTACCAAACCAGACTTCCTGCAACCATTTTTCTTCAGGAATATTTCCGTACAAATAATTTAGTTCCGGATCGTCCCATGTAGGAGGCATATTATCGAAAAGCGGGTAATGACTCAGACTAAATCGCTCTTCGTCTTTTTTCCCTTTATAGCGCTGCAGGTTGCGGGCATGATGGAAAGTGGTTATTAGTTTCAGTCCTTTTTCATCGAATGCTTTTTTCAGCTTTCCTGTGATGTCCTGTTTTGGGCCTTTATCGGCTGCATTCCAAGGTGTTACTTCGCTGTCCCACATCGAAAAACCATCGTGATGTTCGGCAACCGGCCCGGCAAAACGTGCCCCGGCTTTTACAAAAAGATCGGCCCATTCTTCCGCATCGAAATTTTCGGCAGTGAACATCGGCACAAAAACGTGGTAGCCAAACTCTGAAGGATGTCCGTATTTCTCCACATGGTGTTTGTATTCCCGGTTCTGTTTGAAATGCATATTCCGCGGATACCATTCGCTGCCAAAGGCCGGAACGGAGTAAACGCCCCAGTGAAAATAGATTCCCAGTTTGGCATCGCGAAACCAGTCGGGCGCTTCCCGGTGTTTCGACAGCGACTCCCAGTTTGGTTCAAATTCTTTCTGGCTCTTTTGAGCGAATGAAGTAAAGGAGGCCAGCAGAACAACTCCTGTCATTAAAGCAATCGTTTTAAGTTTCATCATATTGAATTTTAGTTGATACATTCATTTATCAAGTTTGTAAATTCGTTCCATCAGTTGCCATTTCTCGTCGGCGCTGGCATCGGCTGAAGTTTTCTGAAACCGCGAAACATAAGCTTCCCACTCGGCCTGACGTGGTTTTTGTGCCAGTTCTTTCATGGCTTTGTCGTGGTCGAAATCCGGCACGGTGTCCATAATCATAAAAAGCCGATTGCCGAGAATGTAAATTTCCATGTCAACGATTCCCACTTCGCGCATTCCCTGCGCAATTTCTGGCCAGGCTGCACCGGGTGCATGTACTTTTTTGTATTCTTCAATCAACTGAGGATCATCTTCCAGTTTCAGGGCTTTACAGTATCGTTTATAGTTTTTCATAGTATTTTGTTTAGTATTTAATTTTGATTTTTAAGGTTCCTTCAATCTTTTCTTCTGAAGGGAAAACAATGTATCCGCCGCCGCTTCCCGAAGTAACAGCACCCGAATAATTTGGGAAGTAGTTTTTCTCCATTTCTTTCATCACCCAGTCGGGGACCGTGTGCGGAAGTATTTCGCGCCAGCAAAGAAATGTTTCTTTCATTGCTTCACCCAGTTGCCTTACATTATTTTTCAGAATAGCATCGTAAGCGGCTTTTCCTGATTCTCCCAGGCGTTTGATAAGTACTGGTTCGAGGTTTTTTTTCTGAATGGGATTGTACCCTTCGGGGCGGGGTTCCAGCGGAGAGAAATTCAGCACTTCCGACAACCATTCACAGGTTTCGCGGTCGGCAGAGTTTTCGATATTGTCAGGCCAGAAACCACCGTTGTAGTCGAGACGTGAGATTCCCGGAACAAGCAATCCAACCTGGTCCTGCGAACCCGAAATGTATTCCGATCCGGGAGGATTTTCAGCCCCGAAAAGCAGTTGTGCATTCCGCAACGGATCGCCGTCGGGGAGTTGATCGCCCCATAATTCAATACCTACTTTTCGGGAACTGGTTGCCATGCCAGAGCGGTCGTTAAAACCGATGATTGGCCACACCTGCGCCACCACCACTGAACCGGGATGTTTTTCAGAAACCCAGGGTTGGTCCATCCAGCCGCCTGCCAGGCAAACACGATATGGGAATTGCAATTCGTTTTTAGAACCGGAACTTGAACGTGCCGGCAGTCCTTCCTCAGGAATGCGTTCCAGTACAACAAGTTCGACCCCGTTTTCTTCGCACAACCGTTTTTTGCCGGGGGTGTAACCGTCGGAATTCACCACAAAAATATCGGGGCGCAGCTTTTTCATGTCCGGCTCAAAATCGAGCATTCCCGAACCGGAAGCAATGTATGCCTTTTTTATGTATTTTATTGCATCCACCATGTACCTGCGCTCTTCCTGCGAAAAGTACGGGGCTTTTCCTTTGAGT
>CAYUBV010000417.1:0-2395 GCA_964443035.1 uncultured Tangfeifania sp. | reverse complement strand
TACAAATTTACAGCTGCCCTGCTTTTTAATATCCCTTTTAAAGGAAATGATATAAAAATCATTTAAAAATAATAAAGTCATGAAAACAATTGGAATAATAATAGTTACAGGTATCATTGTTCTCTCCGGATGTAGCGAGGAAATTTCAAATCCCAATGGAAACCCGGGCGACGGCCAGAATAATAACCAGGAGGGTGAGTGGCTGATTCCCTCAAATGAGATTAGAGACGGAGGCCCCGGAAAAGACGGAATTCCTGCAATCAGCAGTCCTGTTTTTAAAAGCGCAGGCGATATTAATTACTTAGATGATAATGATCTGGTACTGGGGTTTGTAGATGGTAATGACATTCGCGCGTACCCGCATGCCATTCTCGACTGGCATGAAATAATTAATGATAACACTGAAAACCATTCGCTGGCAGTCATTTATTGTCCGCTTACCGGAACCGGAATTGGCTGGGACCGGGTTTTGGAAGGCAAAGAAACTACTTTCGGGGTTTCCGGATTGCTGTATAATTCAAATATAATTCCGTACGACAGGGAAACCAACAGCAACTGGTCGCAACTTCTGAACAAATCGGTAAACGGCCAATTAATCGGAGAAAAAGCCAAAACGTATAACCTGCTTGAAACCACATGGAAAACCTGGCGGCAAATGTATCCCTCCACAAAAGTGGTGACTACTGAAACCGGATATAACCGGAATTATGGCAGGTATCCTTACGGCAGTTACAAAACCAGTGAAAACCTGATTTTCCCGGTAAGCAACTCCGATCCGCGTTTGCATCCCAAAGAGCGGGTGCTCGGAGTAATATTCGGCGGCAAGGCCAAAGCGTACACTTTCGATGATACATTTTCGGGAAATAAAGTAACCGAAGATAGTTTTCAAAATGAAAAACTGTTGGTAGTCAGCAACTCCGATGCCAATTTTATGGTGGTATTTAAGCGTACGCTGGCCAACGGAACCGAATTAAGTTTTGAAGCGGTTCAGAATAACCTTCCGGTAGTTCTTACCGATAATGAAGGAACCGACTGGGATGTATCCGGACGTGGCGTAAGCGGTCCCCGTGCAGGCGACCAACTCGAAACCGTTCCCCAAATGATGGGCTACTGGTTTTCATTTTCCGCGTTTTATCCTGACCTCGAAATGTAATTTATAATCCGAATGAAACATCTCACGTTTACACCAGTGCCAGTTCCTGACAAACGCAAATTAAAAGGTGTTTTAACAAAACCGGCACAACCGGCGGGGCTTCCTGAAAACGCACAATGGCTGGCAGGAGAAGGTGCAGGTTCGTGGTTTGCAATTTTACCCGCTGGCGGCGAAAAGTTTGAGATTACAAGGTTTTCGCCGGAAGGTAAAGTGGAATGCAGCGGCAGGTTTGCCATTTCCGGAAATCAATCGTTCGACATTGGTAAACCTTACCAGTTTGATTATTTAAGCCATTGTGGAAAAGTTTCGCTAATTCACGGGAAACAAAAAATTGAATTCAGAAGGGTAAAAACAGAAAACAAACTTCTGCAAATCAAAGAAAGAATGGAATTATTGCGCGAACCAGTCGCAGAGGTAAGTTTTTAAGTTTGTTTTTGTAAGCTTTCACCCTATTTTTTTGCTCGTTCCTGCCGGAAGAAGGCTGGTATTTTGCTGACTACTAAAGAGTTATCTTTTGTTATGTTTATTTCTTTTCTGTCTTTTTTCAGACGGTTCCCATTGTTCAATTTACAAATTCTATGCAGTACATTTCTTCCTCACTCGTTTTAAACCCTTTCGTATTTTTTGACAATCCGTCAAGCGGTTCAAAACCGATCGACGGGTAAATCCCTAAATTTCCTGAGAATTTTACTTTTATTATTCTCCTTTATTTTTCGAAATAATGCCTATATTTGATAGTATCATTTGATAGTATCACTGTTTAAAAAATGAAACCGCCGTACGAAATAACCCATAAGATTTTAAAATTAATTGCTTCTGTTTCAGAAAAAACGGGGGAAGTAAATGCCATTCATTTAAATAAACCCCCGGCGGAGCTAAGAAGAAAAAACCGGATTAAAACGATACAATCATCGCTGGAAATCGAGGGGAACACATTAACAGTTGAACAAATTACCGACTTACTGAATAATAGAAGAGTTCTGGCACCGCAAAAAGACATTCTCGAGGTAAAAAATGCCATCCGGGTTTATAACCAGCTTGACAAGTTTAAAGTTTACGACTTAAAATCATTGTGTAAAGCTCATGAGATTTTAATGAAAGGATTAATCGAAAATCCGGGAAAACTCAGGACAACTTCGGTTGGAATTGTTAGAGGAAAGGATATCGCTCATGTTGCACCGCCGGGGAAAATGGTTCGCTCTTTAATGAATGACTTGTTTAATTATTTAAAAAATGACAGCG
>CAYUBV010000416.1:0-2399 GCA_964443035.1 uncultured Tangfeifania sp. | reverse complement strand
TTTGCTCTGGCTGCATTAAACAAGTGTGCGCCAATGGCTGACTCAACATGTCTTCCCCAATTTTCAGTATTTTCGAGTACGTCAGAAAATTGGTAATCGCTCAACGCACTGTAAAAGGCCGTGTTTTGAACCTGAAACTTAGGACTCGAAGAACGTTTGGTAATCTTTCCTTTTGAGAATTTTTGCAATCCTGACAATAATCCGGCACTGTCAAGTAAATGCAGGTAATGCGAAAGTGTTGTGGTGTTTCCCGCATCCTGAAGTTGCCCCAGAATTTTTGTAAATGATAAAATCTGGCCGGAATAAGAGCAGCCCAATTCAAAAAGATTTCGAAGTAAAGCCGGTTTGTTTATATTTTCCATCAGCAAAATATCGCGCGAAATAGTGGTTTCAATAAGTGAATTTATGATGTAGTCGTTCCAGCGCTGTTCATCGTTTATCAAACCGGCAGCACCCGGATATCCACCGAACCAAACAAACTGTTCCTCAGTGAACCCAAATGCCTGGTTCATTTCCTCAAAATTCCAGTGTCCCGTGTATATCACTTCGAATCTGCCTGCCAACGATTCAGTCAAACCTTTTTGAATAAGTAACCTTGAAGAACCAAGCAATACCAATTTGATTTCCAGTCTGTTCAATATATCCGAATCCCAGTTTGCCTTAACCATTTCGCTCCAGTCGGGAATTTTCTGAACTTCATCAATTACGAAAATCAATTCAGAAAAATTACCGGTTTTCAGTTTTAACCTGGCATTGTTCCATTGCTGTTCAATCCATTCGGGGCCAATGTTTATTACTCCATCGGCAGAAATATACATGGAAGGGGTTTGAATTTCTTTTAATACCTGGTGCACCAAAGTTGTTTTTCCCACTTGCCGGGGACCGGTAATCACCTGAATGAACTTTTTAGGTTCATTCAATCTTTTTGTTATCATCTGAAAATAAGGTCTTTTGAACATGATTTTTAATTTTACTCAATACACTGAGTAAAATTACTCAATGCATTGAGTAAAACAAAATTTTGAACTAAAAAAATATTTTTCTGGTAATTCAGGAATACAGAAAATGTTAATTGATCTCTTTTACTTACACAAAAAATATTCGAAAAAGCGATAAATCTGTTCATTCGATTCTTCGTTTGGGGAGTGTTCCGGGCGATTGGTCATGGCTACCCGGTTGCGGTAACCGAGAAGCTTATTGACGGCAATGGTGTGGTTTAATGCTTTCCACCGTTCGGGCGGGTCGGATGAACCCCCTGAGACCAGAAAGGGACGAGGAGCCATCAGGGCGTGAAGTTCATGCAGGTCGTAGCCTTCCCTGACCAGCTTTGGGTAAAGGCCTTTTGCATTTTCTGTCATGCCTGTTTTCCGCCAGGTGTCGTTCCACGGAGGAGGATAATAGCCGAGGTACCAGGGTTCCCAGTAGTTAACTGCGGAGCCTTTGGTTTCGTCGAACACAATACCCGGGTCGGACCAAACGGCACAGGCAAATTTCTCGTACAGGCAGGAGGCAAACATGGCCCATTTTCCGCCAAACGAATGCCCGGTGATTCCAATGCGGGTGGAATCTACTTCATCCACTTTCGCCAGCACCTGCCAGGCATTGGCGGCGGCATAAGCAAGCATGGACAATGGCTGAACTTCTGCATTTTCGATGGACGGATAATAGAGCGAATAGGTTTTTGCTTCGGTGGCTTTTTTTGTGCCAATGGATAAGGTCACAAATCCGCGTTTGGTAAGTTGGTAAGCAAAATCGCGGTGCGGTTTTCCCATTCCAATAGCAGTTTCAGGTTCGTAAAAAACGGTGATGACTGCCGGCTTTTTTCCTTCCCCATCCGGAATTAAAAGATACCCTTCGGTTTCTTCATTTGGAAGCCAGCGAAAACGCACCTTGTGCTGTATAAAGTTTTCTCTTTTTGTGGTTTCAAGAATTTCAAGTTGTTGGTTGGTAATGATTTCCGGCCATTCTCCCATCATTTCATGCCAGCGATTGAGGATTTCTTCGCGTCGTTTTTTCCAGTCGTCGGCAGAATGAACCGCTTTCCCGTTGTAAAACTTCAGTGGCGAACGAAATTCCCCAAACTCATTTTGAAATTCTTCAGGAGGAGAAAAGTAAGATGCAATTTGTTCCCTCAGCTTTTCTTTATTGGGCTTTTGAAGATTTTGGCTTGTTGCCGGGTCAGCCTGAAAAATAACGAACAGAATTGTGGAAAACAGAAGAGTTCGCATAGAATAATTATTATTGTTTGGCAAAATACTCGTTCGCAAACCGGATAAACTGCTGCCAGTCATACGGCGTCATGTTGTGTTTGCCTTCGCGGTTGTGAAAGCCCATGCGCGGGCGAATAATTTGCTCGTTCACATCCGGCATTTTTTCGGGCAGGTTGGTTTCCAATCCGT
>CAYUBV010000415.1:0-2405 GCA_964443035.1 uncultured Tangfeifania sp. | reverse complement strand
AATACTTCAGTAAATGTGGTTTATACACTTACCGACTACAATTAGTTTTTCTTCAAACAGTTGTTTTTCACTTCAGAGATTAATATTTTTAGCCCAAACATTTTGCATTTTTTACAATAAAAAATCAAAGGATGAATACTACCAGGTTTTTTGGAATATTTTCTTTAACAGCAATCCTGTTAATTTTCAGTACAATTACGTCATTTGCCAGCATTGTTGTTTTAAATGGTTTGACCCACGAAAACAGGGCACAACCGGGAGAAACTTACCGCGGAACCATACAAATTCAGAATACGGGGAAAAATGACCGGAGTGTTCGCGTTTATCAGCGCGACTACTGGTTTTCGTATACCGGTGAGAGTAAACACGATGAGGCAGGAACCATGGAACGTTCGAACGCCGGGTGGATTTCGTACAATCCCGAGTTGCTGACGCTGGATTCAAGTGAAGTGACCACCATAAATTTTGAAGTGAAAATACCGGAAAGCGACACCCTTCGCGGAACTTACTGGAGCGTGATTATGGTGGAAGGAATTACACCGCCCGACACGTCCCAAATTGAATCAGGTGTTCGGATTAATACTGCCATTCGTTATGCCGTTCAAATTGTAACAAATATTGGAAGTACAGGGAGCAGCGATCTCGAGTTTTTAGGGCTGGAACTTGCCCGTCAGGATGATCAGAATATGCTTTATGTGGCAGTTGAAAATACCGGAGAACGAATTTTAAAACCCGAAATGAACCTGGAGCTTTTCGATGAATCGGGTAATTCAGTTGGAGTCATCACATCGGACCAAAGAAAAACTTTTCCCGGAACATCAATCATGTCATCGCTTGTGCTGGAGGGGATAAAGCCGGGAAATTACAACGGCGTTTTAGTAGCTGATTGCGGCGAAGATCGGTTGTATGGCACCAATTTATCACTCGAAATTGAATAATGTTCAAACGGTACGGTTTTATATGGATTTTACTTTTAGTTTTAGGATTTGAAGTCAGCGGGCAACCTTCCAATCCTCTATCCATTCAGTTCATACGCCAGAAAACCGAAACCTTACCCAATAAAATTGTAAATGTTCCTTTTTTCATAAAAAACAATTCCGAAAATTCCCTTTTTGTAAAGGTAAACGTTGAAATTCCTGAACGCTGGAATTTAATTACCAGGCCCGAACCTGCTGCAATAAAACCGGGTGAACAAAAGTTTACTGTTACAAGTCTTCAGATTCCTTCGGCATATCCGGTAGGAAATTATCCGGTTATTGTTTCTGTTTTAAATACTGAAACCGGAGAAGTGCTGTCAACCAGCGAAACAGAAATCAAAGTAAATGAAATTGAAAACATCTCATTGCAGTTAATCGAATCGCCCGAACATGTAATGGCCGGAGAAGAATACACAGCACGTTATTTTCTGAAAAACCTGGGAAACACAGGAAAAACTATTTTTATTGAAACTACAAACTGCGATGTTAAAGGCGATCCTGAAATTCGCATAGAAGCCGGAGAATCGAAGGAAATTACTGTTTACAGGCAAACATCGGAAGAAATTTATAACACGCAGAAAATATTTTGTACTGTCAGGGCGCTGCTTTCCGGCGAAGTTCAGGAGAGTGAATTTCGTCCGGTTATTATTTTCCCGGTGAAAAATGCAAAAAGGGATCTTTATTTTCGTTATCCCGTAACAGCTTCAGCTACTTATCTTGCCACAAACCAGGATGAAACTTATCAATCGGTATGGCAGTTTGAATTATCGGGCAATGGTTCACTCGATCCGGAGGGTAAGCATCAACTTGAATTTTTGGCCCGTGGGCCCAACAGTTCAAACCTCAGTTTTTTAGGATTGTACGATCAGTACTACATTTCTTATATGAATAAAAACCTGGAACTCTCAGTGGGCGAAAGGTCGTACAGCTTTACCCCGCTTACAGAATCTTCCCGTTTTGGATTAGGTGTCGAAAGCAAAATCATTCTAAACAATGGGTTGGGATTTGGTTTTACTTATGTCAATCCCAGGTTTTATGAGGGAATTAAGAATGAGATGGCGTTTTATTCCCAATATGAAAAAGACCGGAATAATAAAGTCGGGGTTTATTATGTGCTGAAACAAAACGAAGGAATTGAAGATGAAATTTCCCTGGTAAGTTTGAATACTTCATTTCAGCCCTGGAAGAGAACGACTTTAGAAATGGAAGCCTCCCGTGGATTTTTTGGTGAGATTGCAGACAATGCATTCAGAGGAAACCTGAATACGCAATTTTGGATATTCAGGGCCGCCGGAAATTATTTTTATACCGGTAAAAATTATCCGGGATATTATTCCAATTCCACATTTTATTCCGGATCGTTATCCGCACAGCTAACTCCAAAAATTAATGCGGGGATTTATGCGCGCCAGGATTTTACCAACGCCC
>CAYUBV010000414.1:0-2408 GCA_964443035.1 uncultured Tangfeifania sp. | reverse complement strand
AAATGTTTAAAGAAATCAATGAGATTGCAGAGGCCACGCGTAAGACAAGGATTCCGGAAATTAGGAAAATATAAAATTACAATGAAATGAAGATAACAATCCTTTATGACAATACCCTGTTTAAAAACAATTTGGAACCCGACTGGGGATTTTCCTGCCTGGTAGAGGCACATGGCAGGACGATTCTTTTCGATACCGGGGCAAACGGCGCCATATTGCTCGAAAACATGAAAAAACTGAACATACAACCTTCATTCGTTGACGATGTTTTCATCTCTCACGCCCACTTCGATCATGTAGGTGGCCTTTCAGCTTTTCTTAACAGGAATGCGAAGGTAACCGTTTTTGTGCCTGTTTCATTAAGAGGCGTACGCAACGCCAAAAGGGTTATTCATATTGATAAGCCCATGATGCTGTACGAGAATTTTTATTCAACCGGCGAACTGGAAGAGATAGAACAGGCGATGGCGGTAAAAACCGAAAAAGGGCTGGTTCTGATTGTCGGATGTTCGCATCCCGACATGAAAAAAATCATGAACACCGCTTTGCAGTTCGGAAAAATTTATGCCATTGTTGGCGGATTGCACGGATTCGACCAATATGAACTGTTTAAGAACCTGGATGTAATTTGCCCGACGCACTGCACCCAGCACATTGCCGAAATAAAAACTTTGTATCCCGAAAAATATATGGAAGGCGGGGTGGGAAAAATTATAGAACTGTAAACTTTTTAATACAAAAAATATAATACCATGTGGTTTTTCAAAGAAGGGACAGAGATTACAGAAAAAATGCAAATGGAAATGATGAAGCGTTTGGTTGACGAAGCCAAAAAGCGTTTTAATCATTCTGTCAGAAAAGTATTGCTGCTTCCTCCTGATATTACCCGCTATCATTCAGGTGCAGGTACTCTGACAAACATGTTGTATCATATACTGGGTACTGATTGCCAGATCGATGTTATCCCCACGCTGGGGCAGCATGTCCCGCACACCCCGGGTGAAAACCAATGGATGTTTGGAGATATTCCTGAAAGGTGTTTTCATGTTCATGACTGGAAATCTTCGTGCACCCAATTAGGAGAAATTAAAAAAAAATTTGTTCAGTACGTTACCAATGGTCGGGCCGACTGGCCGATCCCCATTGAAATCAACAGGGCTGTAATTGAAAAAAATTATGACCTGATTGTGAATATCGGTCAAATTGTACCTCACGAGGTGCTCGGCTTTGCCAATCACAATAAAAATTATTTTATCGGACTGGGTAGCAAATCTACCATTTGTGCTTCGCACATGATGGCTGCTGCTTATGGTATCGAAGATAATCTCGGGCAAATCGTCACCCCGTTACGCGGGTGTTATATTTCGGCCGAAAAAAATTATTTGAATGAAATCCCGGATGTATATGTATTGATTGTTAAAACTCAAAATGAAGAAGGAAAACTAAATACAACCGGACTCTATGTGGGAGAAGATACCCAAACGTATATTACTTCGGCAAAATATGCACGGGAACATACCATCCATGTATTTGAGAAACCACTGCAAAAAGTTGTTTGTGTGATGGATGCAAAAGAATTTAAAAGCACATGGGTGGCCAATAAAGCTATTTACCGTACCCGCAAAGTTATTGCCGATGGCGGGGAGCTTCTTATCATTGCACCCGGCGTTAAGCGTTTCGGAGAACAAAAAGAGGTTGATCACATGATCCGTAAATATGGTTACAAAGGAACTCCTCATACATTAAATGCTTACGCCAGCGATCCAGAATTAAACGAACTTGGACATGCAGCAGCACATCTGATACATGGCTCTTCTGAAGGACGATTCAAAATCACTTATGCACCGGGAAAGCTTACCAATGAGGAAATTAAGGGAGTTGGATTCGACTATATCGATATTCAAACAGCAATGAACACCTATAATCCTGAAAAGCTCAAAGAGGGCCTTAATAATATAAACAATGAGGAAATTTACTATATTCCTTCTCCGAGCCTGGGTTTGTGGACAGACAGAGAAAAATTTCTTGACTCACTGATAACCAATCTTGCATTTGCAAAACGGATGCAAGAAAGCGAACCGGATGAACCGGTTTGGCAACAACTCATTCAGTTGGATAATGAAGATATTGAAAAGTATAAAGCTTTAAAAATAGAATTATGAAAATCAGCAACATAAATGAAATGAGGAATATGGACCGCCGTGCTACCAAAGAGTATGGTATTCCGCAGGAAATTCTCATGGAGAATGCAGGTCAGGCAGTTTATTACACTATCTTAAAAGAGTTCGGCATTAAAAATAAAAAATTCGTGGTTTTTTGCGGGGTTGGAAATAATGGGGGTGACGGACTGGTCGTTGCCCGAAAAATTCATTCCAGTGGCGGACACGTTACTGTTTTTATCATCGGTG
>CAYUBV010000413.1:0-2415 GCA_964443035.1 uncultured Tangfeifania sp. | reverse complement strand
ATCCGTTTTGATGAAACCGAGGTGCCGGAATTCAGCATGACCATGTACGCCGGCGAAAACCCGCGAATCGACAGCAACCGCATTTATCCGTCGCTTGAAACATTTAAATACCCAAAAGCCGGAGAAAAAAATTCAGATGTTACGGTTCACACGTACGAACTTTACTCACGCGTAACCATGGATGTGGATTTGGGCGATGTGAACGATTTTTATGTTCCCCGCCTGAAATGGACACCCAATTCCGAAGATTTGGTAATTATGCGCGTAAACCGCCGCCAAAACCAGGTGGATGTGCTGTATGCCAATCCGTACACCGGCGACTCGAGGCCAATTCTTACCGAAAAAAACGACAAATACATTTCTGAAGATTTCTACGATTCTTACACCTATCTCGACGATGGCAGGTTTGTCATCACCAGCGAACGCGACGGATGGTCGCATCTCTATTTGTACGATAACCTCGGGTTTTTGCAGACACAACTCACCCAGGGAGAATTCGACGTAACTGATTTTTATGGGTACGATAAAGACAAAAAACTGTTTTACTACCAGGCCGCCGCCGAATCGCCGTTGCAACGCGAGGTGTATTATACCAACCAAAACGGCAGCGAAAAAGGAAAACTTTCAAAACTTGCCGGTACCAACAATGCCGATTTCAGCGAAAACTTCAGGTATTATGTGATGTATTACAGCAGCAACGAAACACCGACACTCATTTCGTTGTACGAAAACGGAAAACGCCGGAGAGATAAAGAACTGGTGCGGATTCTGCAGGACAATACCGTTCTGAAAAACAGGCTGGAAAATTACGCCGTTCCGCAAAAAGAATTTTTCACTTTCACTACTTCCGAAGGAATTGAACTGAACGGTTACATGATAAAACCAAACGGTTTTGATGAAACAAAAGAATACCCGGTGCTGATTACCCAGTACAGCGGCCCCAACTCTCAACGTGTGCGCGACTCGTGGGGCGGAGTGGGCTGGAACCACTACCTCGCGCAGGAAGGTTTCCTCATCGTTTCAGTCGATCCACGCGGAACGGCTGCCCGCGGCGAGGCTTTCCGGAAAGCAACATACCTGCAACTGGGCAAATACGAGTCGGATGATATGGTGGAAACCGCCCAATACCTCGGTACGTTACCTTATGTCGATTCCGGCAACATAGCTATTTATGGCTCGAGTTACGGTGGCTTTATGACCTGTTTGTCTATGGAAAAAGGTGGCAGCCTGTTTAAAGCCGGAATTGCAGTGGCACCGGTTACCAACTGGCGTTTTTACGATACCATTTATACCGAGCGTTACATGCGTACGCCACAGGAAAACCCGGAAGGCTATGACCAAAACTCACCATTGTTTTTTGCCGGCGACATTGAAGGCAGGCTGCTTATTGTTCACGGCTCTGCCGACGACAATGTGCATGCACAGAATACGTATGAGTTTACCGAAAAGCTGGTGCAGGCGGGCGTGCAATTCGACATGGCCATTTACACCAACCGCGCGCACGGAATCAGCGGCGGAAACACAACCATGCACCTGTACACCAAAATGAGCAGCTTTTTGAAAGACCAGCTTCAGTAAAAACAATTAGGATGAAAAAAATAGGAGGATATTTTCTGCAGGGGGTTTTGCTGGTTGCACCAATTGCCATTATCGGATATATCCTCTGGTCGCTTTTTGTTACGGTTGATGGCTGGCTGACTGAAAATATCGAAAAATGGATTGGCACCTCCGTGCCGGGACTTGGAATTGTGGGGCTGTTTGTTGCAATAACTTTGCTCGGTTTTATAGGACAAACAGCCATTGTCCGCCCGTTTAAAAATCTTTCAGGAAGAGTGATTCGAAAAATTCCCATCCTGAATTTGCTTTTCTCATCGCTAAACGATCTTTTTTCGGCTTTTGTAGGAAAAGAAAAGAAGTTTAACACGCCGGTGAAAGTGCTGTTCAACAAGGAAAATAACCTGTGGAAGTTAGGATTTGTTACGAAAAACACACTTGCCGAAATTGAAAATGAGGAACTGGCCGCCGTTTATTTTCCGCATTCCTACAACTTTTCAGGCGAACTGTACCTTGTTCCCCGTGAACGAATTGAACGCGTGAATTTATCGCCAACAGAAGTTATGAAATTCATCGTTTCCGGCGGTGTTACACAATTCGAAAACGCTGAACTGCAAAAAACTGAACCTGTTAAAGATGAGCAGCAACCAAAATCAATATAAAAGATTGCCATCATTCGATGCGGTAATTTTCGATATGGACGGCGTTTTGGTAAACTCCGAGCCGTTTTATGTAGAAGTGGAACAAACCAATTTCCGGCAATTAGGTCTGGCGATTTCGGAAGAAGAGCACCAAACCTACCAGGGAACCGCTACCAACCAAATGTGGGAACTGATAAAAAAGAAACATGGAGTTGACCAA
>CAYUBV010000412.1:0-2423 GCA_964443035.1 uncultured Tangfeifania sp. | reverse complement strand
AGGGAGCGGCGACGCATCCCTGCAGTTGGACGTCCATGTCCGGGTCGGTGTCCGTAACGGCATAGGCTGCGCCTCACGGCACCCTACGCTGGTTCTTTCACGCTAACCACGCTGAGATGGGGCGTCAATCTCCGCGGGAACCAGCCCTTGGCCGCAAGGCCATCATCTTCACAATGCCTCCGCATCGCCGCCATTGCTCACCAGCCAGGTCTTGCGTCGATCGAAGTCGGGCATCGCGCGTTCGAATCAAGGCGAGAATGCGGCGGTGGGGTGCGGGTTCGTGCAGGTGCGTCAACTCGTGCGCCAGTCACCGCCACCGAGCCGGGTGGCGGCGACCTTGCTGGAGGCGCTGGTTGCAATGCACCGGGAACTGAGGCTCGGCGCCGGTACCGCAGCGTTTCAATAACCCCGAACTTGCCTGCCCTCCCAAGAGACGCTACTTTCAGGACATGGCACGGCGGGAAGACAACAGGCCCACGGTCCCCGAGGAGGAGCTCTACCCGGAGATCGCCGCGGTACTGAAGCCCGGCGAGCACGTGTACTGGCAGGGAAGGCCAGCGCCACCGCCGGTGGTTTTCAACACGGTTGCACTGCTGTTGCTGCTGGGCCTGATTCTCTGGGTCAGCGACTTCGGAAAAACCATGGGTGCGATCTGGCAGAGCTACACCCTCGTTCAACTACTGCCCTTCCTGGTGGTGCCGGGGGCGTTCATCGTCCTGATCGTTACTGTCCCGCGCAAAAAAGCCAATCTTTTTCGCTACGCAATCACCAATCAGCGCGCACTGAGCCTGCGGCGGGGTGAGATTGTTCAGCAGGCTGGCCCCGGGCAGCTGCAACTGATCGACCTTATTCCAGGGGATGGGGAGACCGGCTTGGTGCGCTGGCGCAGTACTGACGAACCCCTGAGCGAAAGTCGCAATCGTGGATTTCATCGCGTCCCCAGGGCCCGGGAGGTCCACCAGTTATTGCAGGACTGGCAGAAGCGCTGGCAGGAGGACTCCGACACCCGGGCCGAAGCCAGCAGCGAAGCCTTTCGGCAAGTGCGAGACAGTGAGCCGGCGGCAGCAACAACATCATTGCCGGGTGACGCTGACGCAGCGGTGCAGCGCATCACCCATCCGCAGCACGGTTTTTCCCTGGAAGTGCCCGCCGAGTGGGATGTCACCGTCGCGCAAAACTACGACGGTCCGTGGCGTGTCTTTGGCTTCACCCTGCTCAAGCGCATCATCCGCCCCGGCAGCCCTCGACCCTACAGCCCCGATGAACGTGCACCCTGGAACAAACTGACCATCAGGGCCGGCGCCTCAACCGGCCTCAACATCAACATCCACCCTCCGGAATCCGCGACTCCCATGCCCGAGGAAGAAGAGGTCCTGAATGACCGCTGGGGCAAGGTGCTGGGCGTTCCGGTCAAGCATTTCGAGAAGGATATTGCGATCGCGGGCTTCGAGGGATTTGCCGTGGTTCGCGACCTTCCCAAAGGCAGCAGTTCAGTCGGCTTTGGCAACCTGCCGGTCGAGGTACTGTCGCGGCAATGGTGGCTGACAGGTCATGGTCTGCACCTGGAAATCCAGGGGATCGCACCCGCCGATTCACCTACCCTGCAGGAGACGATCGACCGGGTGGTCCAGTCTCTGCAGCCACGATAATCGCGATGGAAGCCTTTCCATGAGGAACAATTGGATCCGTATTCCGCTGACAATTCTGCTGGTGTGGCTGGGCTGGACCGGCTTCAATCAGGGGATCAGCGGCTTTCTCGACGACAGGGACTGGTCCGATGGCTACCTGCGCAGCCAGGCGGTGATCGTTGACTCGGCAAGGCGCCTGAACACCAGCGCGTCTAGCAGCACACCGTTGCAATCCTGCCAATTGATGGTCGAGTACCAGTTCGAGGGCGAGACCTACCGCGAAGATCCGGTGTGGCTACAGTTGCCACGGGCCAGGTATTTCCCCGAGGAAGACTGTGGCGAAGCACGCTATGGCGAGGAGGTCCCAGTCTGGATCGGCAAGTCCGGCAACGAACCCATGTTGCTGCAGCCCGGTAACCGCAGCAGCAAGCCCATGACACTGGCCTTCAACCTGGCGCAGGGGGTGCTGTTTCTGAGCCTGGCCGGGTTGTTGTGGCGCCCCCGGAAAAAGGCGGAGTAGAGCCTGGCCGACCATGTGCGCCGGCCAACATCCGGCACGGGCAGTGCGGCGCTGCCCGGGGAGCAGCGCCTGCTTGCTTCGGGAATCTATTGCCCGGGTTTGTCGAAGCTGTCAGCAAACTGGTGGTTAGCGAACAACAGGCGAAGCGTAACCGTAGGCGCAACGGCGGGGACGCGGTGTAACCCCAATTCGCGAAGTCCACAGAAGCGCTTCAACCCATCACTCGTCAACTACATGGATGTCTTGTATCTTGCTTTTATTCTTTCATGGCAGCA
>CAYUBV010000411.1:0-2423 GCA_964443035.1 uncultured Tangfeifania sp. | reverse complement strand
GATTTCAAAATTGGAACTGCAATAAGCAGACATACTTTTCGCAGGAATGACACAGAACTTTTAAACCTGATTAAAAATGAGTTTAATTCTGTTACACCTGAAAATATGCTAAAATGGTCGCTTGTTCACCCTGCTGAAAACGAGTGGCGGTTTGAACAACCCGACCGTTTTGTGGAATTTGGGCTGGAAAACAACATGCACATTGTAGGCCATGTACTGGTTTGGCACAGCCAGGTGCCCCGCACAATTTTTCAGGACGAGAACGGGAACACCGTAAGTAAAAACATGTTAATCAAAAGAATGGAAAACCACATCTCAACGCTGGTTGACCGCTACAAAGGAAAAATAAATGCCTGGGATGTGGTAAACGAATCGGTAACACCTGAGGATGGCTGGCGTAAAAGTCCCTGGTTCGAAATCGCAGGACCTGAATTTATGAACAAAACCTTTCATTTGGCTCATGAAGCCGATCCTGATTGCCATCTGCTCTATAACGATTATGGTATGGTTAATCCGAAACGTCGTGATTTTGTAGTGAATATGGTAAAAGATTTTCAGAAAAAAGGGGTACCGATACATGGTATTGGAATGCAGGGACATTTCAGCCTGAACTCACCCGACATTAATGAGATAGAAACCAGCATCGAAGCCTTTGCGTCAACAGGATTACGGGTACATATCACGGAACTCGATGTGGACGTGCTGCCCGGTAAGTGGTCGGGCTCGGCCGAAATTTCCAACAGGGCAGATTATTCTGATGAACTAAACCCATACACCGAAGGGTTACCGCCCGAAATTGACAACAAACTCACAAAGCGTTACGAAGATTTATTCAAACTTTTTTTGAAACACCGCGATAAAATTGACCGGGTTACTTTTTGGGGAACAACCGATGCCCAATCGTGGAAAAATAATTTCCCGGTGAGGGGGCGGACAAACTACCCGCTGCTGTTCGATCGCGAAAGAAATCCTAAAAATGCTTATCATGCAGTGGCCGGGTTAAAAAAATAACCAACATTCAGAACAGTCAGGTTACAGTAAAATAATTTGCTGATATTTCACCGAAGGAAAAAACACTTTTGCAATCAATTCATTAAATTTGATTGCTATAACCAAAAAATTAAATCATGCGCCAACTGTTTCTGTTCATTGCTGTCTTATTTCTTTTTTACGCCTGCTCAAACAATCAAAACAACGAATATCCCATTTCTCCTGTCCCATTTACAAAAGTGAATGTAGAGGACAATTTTTGGTCCGAACGCATAAAAACCAACCACGAAGTAACCATTCCAATTGCCATTCAGAAAAGCGAAGAGACAGGCCGTATCGACAATTTTGCCATTGCCGGAGGGCTGATGGAGGGAGAATTTTGCTCGCCCTACCCTTTTGACGATTCTGATGTTTTCAAAATCATCGAAGGAGCTGCTTATTCACTGCAAATGTTTCCGGATGACGACCTTGAAAACACCATCGATTCGCTCATTTACCTGATTGGAGAAGCACAGGAGGAAGACGGTTACCTGTTTACCAACCGAACTATTATGGGCGAAAACGGCCACGACTGGATTGGAAAAGAACGCTGGAAAAAAGTGGACGATTTGAGCCACGAGCTTTACAACCTGGGCCATTTTTACGAAGCGGCCACAGCTTACTACCAGGCTACAGGCAAACAAAAAATTCTGGATATTGCCATTAAAAGTGCCGATTTGGTAGATGCTGAGTTCGGGCCCGGTAAAATTGAAAACTTCCCCGGCCACCAGGAGATTGAAATCGGACTGGTAAAACTTTACCGTGTGACCGGCGAAAAACGTTACCTCACTTTAGCCAAATTTTTTCTCGACATCCGCGGTAAAGGCGACATCGGTGAAAAAACAACCTATAATCAGTCGCACCTGCCTGTGGTGGAACAAACTGAGGCGGTAGGTCACTCGGTGCGCGGAGCATACATGTGGACGGGAATGGCCGATGTGGCAGCACTCACCGGCGATCAGCAATACATTGATGCCATTAATAAAATCTGGGAAGATGTGGTGTATAAAAAACTGTACATTACCGGGGGAATTGGCGCCGAGGGCGGCCACGAAGGTTTTGGCGGTGCCTACGAACTGCCCAACGAACGCGCATATTGCGAAACCTGTGCGGCCATTGCCAATGTGTTCTGGAACCACCGAATGTTTCTGATGACCGGCGACGCCAAATACATCGATGTGTTGGAGCGGTCGCTGTACAACAATGTGTTATCGGGGGTTTCGCTTAGCGGCGACCGTTTTTTTTACCCCAACCCACTGGAATCGAACGGCCAGCACCAGCGCAGCGAGTGGTTCGGGTGCGCCTGCTGCCCGTCAAATATTTCACGATTTATTCCGTCGATGCCTAACTACATTTATGCCCAAAACGAAAACGACCTGTATGTGAACCTTTTT
>CAYUBV010000410.1:0-2430 GCA_964443035.1 uncultured Tangfeifania sp. | reverse complement strand
TTTTCCAAAAAAAAAGCCCCGACACAAACGGCCGGGACCTAAAACAATGTTCGATTATCTTAAAACAGGAACTCAATTTCTTCTATAATTCGATGGGGACTCCGTTGTAAAAATCCAGTATTTTTGCACGAAAGATGTATTCGTATTTTGCCTGCAGCAATTCCGACTGCGCGATGGTGAGGTTGTTTTTACTCTGGTTGTATTCAACGGTGTTTATCATTCCCACGCTAAATTTTTCCTCGGTGTAACGGAAAGCTTCGCGTGTGGATTCCACTGCTTTTTCGCTCGAAATATACCGGTTGAGCGCAGCCAGTGCGTTGGTATAAGCCTGCTCTATATCCTGCCGCAGTGCATTGCGTGAATTTTGCAACTGGTACCGGTAATCTTCAATTTGCAACCTGGCATTCGAGATTCCGTTTTGAACCTCGAAACGATTAAATATAGGTATATTTAAATTGAATCCAAACCCATACCGGCTATTGCTTTTCAACTGTTCGCCAAACGGAAGCTGCTGAAAATCGCTGTTCATAATATTGTAATACTGGTTGTTGTAACTGGCGCCAAAACTCAAACTCGGGTACCGGTTTCCTTTGGCAATTTCGAGTTGCCGGCGGGCACTTTCCACCCTGAGCTGAGCGGCCTTGATTTCGGGACGCAAATTCACCGCATTTTTAAACACATCGAATGCATTAGACATTGTTACATTGGCTTTGATTTCGGGCAACACCGGATCCTCAATTTTAAAGCTCTTTTCAACCGGCAATTCCAGCAGTTGGTATAAATTCAGGTAAGCAAGTTGTACACGGTTCTGATCGTTTACCAACTGCAATTCTTCGCGGGCGAGTTGCGCTTCAATTTCGAGCAGCGCTCCACGCGCGAGGCTTCCGGCTTCAATTAGTTTCTCTGTACGTTCAATCTGCTGTTTCGTTACTTCAATTTGCCCCTCGGCAATCAACGACAGCTCTTCGGCAAATAAAATTTCGAGGTAGGCAGCGGCAATGTTTAAAATGATATCATCTTTGGTTTTTTGCAGTTCCTGGATGGCAGCCTGCAAATCGAGCCTGCTCTGTTCAATAGTATTCTGAATAATAAAACCGTTAAACAACGTAAGATTCGACGACAAATAACCGCTAAACTGTGTGGAGTTCACATTTTCGTAAACGTTATCGGTATTCAGCGAGCGGCCGAAACTGTAATTATTGGATGCACCGGCATTCAGATTAGGCAGCCGGTCGGATTTGGCCTGGCTCACCTGGTTGCGGCTGTAACCGGTATTCAACTCCTGTCGTTTTATCTGAATGTTATTTTCCAGCGCATAGTCGATGCATTCCTGCAGCGACCACTCTTCCTGAGCAGTTGAAACTGCTGCCGTGCCGATTAAAACTATTGCAGTAAAAAGAGATACAATTCTGTTCATTTTTATTTGTTTTTTCCAAATTATTCCTTGCTTCCTGTGAAATCGCCGGGCGAAACCGGAAGCAAACTTCCTGCTAATTCGAGTTAAAAATAATTAAACCAAACGAACAACCCACATTATCCCTGGCTGGCTTGCTGTTCTTTTAATTTGGCAGGATCAATTTTTTCACCTTTCACCTTGTCGCCTTCCGTCAGCCCTTCGGTAATTTCAATATTGATGCCGTCGGACAAACCGGTTTGAACATGTCTTTTCTCAAACTGCTGCTCTTCTTCCAACTGAACTTCCACAAATGAAGAGTCGTTTTCAAATTTCAGCAATCCCTCCGGAAGCACCAGCACATCGTCTTTCTGCTCGAGTACAATGTTTGCATTGGCGCTGTAACCGGCCCTCACAAACTGGCCCTCCTTTAATTGAACACTGGCCTTGATTTCAAACTGAATGGCCCCGTTTTCTTCCACGCCTTTTGGTGAAATGTATTCCAGTATTGCCTGGAACTTTTCTTTCTCGATGGCGCCAATTTCCATTTCAATGGGCATTCCTTCGCGTATTTTTCCCACCTCGGTTTCGTCCACTTTGCCTTCAAAAATCATATCGCCCATGTTGGCAACGGCAGCAATGGTAGTCCCGTCGTTAAAGGTATTCGACTGAATTACCGAGTTGCCTTCTTCCACCGGAACATCGAGCACCATGCCGTTAATGGTAGAACGTACGAGCGTATTAGTAGCCTGGGCCGCCTTTTTTGTTACACCATTTTTAATTAATTCGAGGTTATTTTCGGCGGCAGTCAATTCTTCCTTTGCCGAATCGTAGGCCACTTTGGCATTCCGGAACTCTTCGTAGGAGATAACTTCTTTGTCGAACAGTTCCTGCTGGCGCTCATAATCTGTTTTAGCGTCTTCAAAATTAATCTCAGCCCGGTTGAGCCGGTTTTCTGCTGAATTGAGTGTAACCATATCGGGAATAATTTTGATGCGTGCAATCACCTGGCCTTTTTCCACGCGGTCGCCGGCAAT
>CAYUBV010000409.1:0-2469 GCA_964443035.1 uncultured Tangfeifania sp. | reverse complement strand
TACCTACCTCGCATTGGGCGATTCTTACACCATTGGCGAAAGCGTTGGCACCGATGAACGTTTCCCGGTTCAGCTTGCCGAAAAACTTATCAAAAACGGTTTTTGGGTTGAAAAGCCTGAAATAGTAGCTCAAACCGGCTGGACCACCGACGAACTGGCTGCGGCAATTGAAAGCAAAAACCTCGATGAGAAGTATGATTTGGTGACTTTGCTGATTGGTGTCAACAACCAATACCGCGGACGCAGTGCAGAAGAATACCGCACCCAATTTGCTGAATTACTGCAAACAGCCATCAATTTTGCCGGCGACGAAGAAAGTGTCATTGTCATTTCAATCCCTGATTATGGGGTTACTCCGTTTGGACAAGACAGAAACCCGGAAAAAATTGCCGAAGAAATCGATCTTTTCAACCGGATAAACCTTGAAGAAACTCAAAAAACCGACACGCATTATATAAATATTACCGGCATTTCGCGTCAGGCAAAAAACAACCCTGAGTTGATTGCTTCCGACGGGCTGCATCCCTCGGGCGAAATGTACCGCCTTTGGGTAGAAGAAATTTACCCGGTGGCCAAACAAATTCTTGAAAACAGCAATTGATATGAATTTTGATACTTCTGAAGATTTTGCAATAAAAATGGATAATACAGATCCTTTAAAGGATTTTCGAAATCATTTTTACTTTGCAGATAAAAATACAATTTACCTCGACGGAAATTCACTGGGAAGACTTCCCCTGAAAACAAAACAACTGATTGCAGATATTACAGAAAACCAGTGGGGAAATGAACTCATAGAAAGCTGGAACAACCACTGGTATGAAAAACCAATGGAACTGGGAAACAAAATTGCCCAACTGATTGGCGCTTCTCCGGGCGAGGTTGTGGTTTCCGACAGTACTTCCGTCAATCTTTACAAACTGGCACACGCAGCGCTGAAATACAACCCGGGCAAAACAAATGTGGTGAGCGATGTCTTTAATTTCCCCACCGACCTTTACATTTTACAGGGATTGCTGAAAGAGTTTGGCCCCGGTTATCACTTATCACTGGCTGAATCGAACGACGGCATTTCAATCGATTTGGAAGATTTGAAAGAAAAAATTGACAAAAACACTGCATTGGTGGTACTTTCGCTCGTGGCTTTTAAAAGTTCGTTTTTTTATGATGCTGCTGAAATTACTGAATGGGCCCATAAACAGGGAGCGCTGGTTTTGTGGGATTTGAGTCATGCTGCAGGAGCCGTTCCCATTGAACTCAATAAAACCAATGCCGATTTGGCAGTGGGATGCACCTACAAATATCTGAACGGCGGACCGGGTGCACCGGCATTTTTGTATGTGAATAAAAAATGGCAGGAAAAACTTGCCTCTCCTGTTCAGGGCTGGTTTGGCGATAACCGGCCGTTTGAATTCGATTTGAAGTATCAGCCGGCTGAAGGAATTCGCAGGTTTTTGGCCGGAACACCACCGGTTATAAGTTTAATGGCTGTTGAACCCGGATTGGATATTTTACTGGAGGCCGGAATTAAAAATCTTCGCGAAAAAAGTCTCCGGCAAAGCGAATATTTTCTTTTTCTGACAAATAAAATCCTTGCTGATTTGGGCTTTAAAACCGGCTCTCCGGTTGCCCCGGAGCAGCGTGGCTCGCATATTTCACTGAAACACCCTGAAGGCTACCGCATTTGCCAGGCGCTCATTCATCCTCAAAAAAATGCGCCCAAAATTATCCCCGATTTTCGCGAGCCCGACAATATCCGATTTGGAATAACCCCGCTTTATACCACTTTTAGTGAACTCAGGAAAACTATATTCAGGTTAAAAGAAATTGTTACAACAAAAGAATTTAAGAAGTTTTCAGTCGCCAGAAAAGTGGTTACCTGATTTAATAAAATGCCTGAGAATAATTATTTGACCTTTTTATTGGCTGACTTTCTGAAGAAACCAAACAGTATTATTTTTCCGAAAGTGTCTTTTTTCAAAATTTTCAGCACTCCTTTTTCAATGGCAAACTGAAACTCCTGGTTTTTTCTAAAATCATTCGGATGAATGAGCGTGAGGTAATTTTTTGCAATGCTCCAGGTAAAGTTACTGCCGGCTGTAATAAAATCTACCGGCAAATTGGTATCGTAACTGAAATCTCCGTTTTCTGAAAATGTAATTTTCATGAAAAGCTGCTCGTTTTTTAACTCCTTTTCCTGCTTATGAATAAGTTCTTCATCCGGTTCGGTGTAATATTCAAACAGCTTCCACTCTCCGGGTAGTTGTTTTGAGGGCCTGGCAAACATTTCGGATTTTTTTAACCAGTGAATAAATTTTGAACAGACAGCCACTGCTTTCATAATTTCAGTTCCAGTTCTGATTTGACGTGAATTCAGGGAAAAAGTTTAAAACTATGCAGAACAAATCACAAAAATCAGGTATATTGAAATTCAGGTTCGGTAATAATCGAAAAAAATCCCGGCAATTT
>CAYUBV010000408.1:0-2480 GCA_964443035.1 uncultured Tangfeifania sp. | reverse complement strand
TTTCAATTAACAGATCTCTCCTTCGTCGAGATGACAGGAAAATTAAAATCTGTCATTGGTAGTGAAGCGGGGAATCTGTTACATTTTAGTTTACATCATTGATACAAAATCTGATTTTTACAAAATAAAATCCTGTTTATATAACATTAATTCAATTGTTTTTTTAACTCTCTTTTTAGTTTTTTCAGTAGATTTGCGTTTAAATATTTAATAAATAATTGAAAAACTATTGCTATGAAAAAAATAAGAAATTTAATTCTTTCCCTGGCTTTTATTTTAATTTCAGTTTTTGTGTGTAATGCGCAACGTGAAGAAAGTGACTCCCCATTGATTGGCTCATGGGATCTTACCATAACGATGGAACAGGATCAGTTAGATAATCTCGGAATTTTCAGACATGGATTAATGTCTTCCAGTGGATTCCCCGGATGGCTCCAAGTTAAATTATCAGGTTTCTCAACACTTGTTGGTTATTATGTGGGATACGAAGGAAGTGCAAGGCCAATTGCTGAAGTGCATTACGATGCAGATAAAGACAAATATCATTTTACCATTCCTCCGCAGTGGATGGATATTGATGATATCTATTTTGAATTTACTTTAAAAGATGACAAGCTGGAAGGATATAAAATGCTCGATGGCAATAAACTCAAATTTACCGGTGTTCGGGCACCTTCCCTCGAAAGAGAAGAACCACCGGTTTGGGGAAATCCAATAAATTTGCTTACTGAAAACATGGACCGGTGGATAATTCCGGAGAACAATAAATTTAAGATGGTAGATGGTGTATTGGTAAACCCTGAAAAGGGCGGTAACCTGGTTACCAATCAAAAGTTTGACGATTTTAAACTCAGTGTAGAATTTCGTTATCCTGAAGGCAGTAACAGTGGAATATATCTCCGTGGCCGGTATGAACTTCAAATTGAAGATTCCAGGGGCAGAGCAGATGATGTAAGTATAGGAGGTATATACGGATTTATAGCTCCGGCGGTTAATGCAGCTAAAAAACCGGGCGAGTGGCAAACCTTCGAAATTACGCTTGTTGGCCGGCATGTAACTGTTGTTCACAATGGAATCGAAGTAATTTACAATCGCCCGATTCCCGGAATAACCGGAGGTTCGCTCAGCAGCAACGAGGGAGAACCCGGACCAATTATGGTGCAGGGCGATCACGGACCGGTTGAATTCCGGAAATTCGTTATTACTCCCGCCAATTAATCTGTTTTAAAATACACATCATATCAAATGGGGACATTCAAATGAATGTCCCCATTTTAATTTTGGAACAGATTTTGAATTTGTTTTGTTACTTTTGCAGAAAAAAAGATATTTATGTTGGAATATATTCAGGAATATTTTGCCGAATTGTGGTTCCTGGTGCTGGAAATGGCGCCCTGGTTGCTGCTGGGGCTGATTTTTGCAGGTTTACTGAAGGTATACTTTCCGCAAAAACACATTGATAGATATATGGGGAAATCCAATTTCCGTTCGGCAATGAACGCATCGTTAATCGGAATACCCATGCCGCTTTGTTCCTGCGGGGTGATTCCCGCCGGAATTTCATTTTATAAAAACGGCGCTTCGAAAGGAGCTGCCAATTCGTTTCTGATTTCCACACCCCAAACCGGCGTCGATTCCATTCTGGCTACCTATTCCATGCTCGGATGGCCGTTTGCTTTGCTGCGCCCAATAGTGGCACTGTTTACCGGAATTGCAGGCGGAATTTTCACCAACCTGTTTGTAAAGAAAGCGCCTGCCAAACCAAAAACAAATTTTACCGACATGAAAATCGATTCAGTCGCTTACCAAAAAACAGGCGATAGTTGTGAAGGCGATTCCTGCGATAGTACCATATCTTCAAAAAATGATAAGCGCCCCTCACTTTTGCGGGCTGCCGATTATGCATTTATTGAATTGCTGCAGGATATTGCCAAATGGCTGATTATCGGTTTTCTGGCAGCCGCGCTTATTTCAGTGGCATTGCCCGACGATTTTTTCAGTTCGTTCCAGGGGCTCGGATTTCTCGAACTGCTGGTAGTTCTGGCAGCATCGGTACCCATTTACATTTGCGCCACCGGTTCCATTCCCATTGCCGCTGTGCTTCTGATGAAGGGAGTTTCGCCGGGGGCAGCGCTGGTTTTCCTGATGGCTGGTCCGGCAACCAACGTGGCTACCATGACGGTTCTGGGCAAAACCATGGGACGTAAATCACTGATTGTTTATTTATCCGTCATTATTGGCGGGGCCATGCTTTTCGGACTGCTCATTAACTGGCTGATTCCGGCTGATTTTATCCTGAGCAAAGTTGTGCATGTACACGGCGAACACCAGATGCTGCCCACCTGGCTGATGTGGACTTCGGCCATTGTACTGATTGTTTCCATGATTGGCGGTTACTTCCTGTCCATCTTCCAGAAGAAACAGAAAATGGCCAAAACTGAAGGAATTACGGTAAAAGTTACCGGAATGACCTGCACCCA
>CAYUBV010000407.1:0-2483 GCA_964443035.1 uncultured Tangfeifania sp. | reverse complement strand
GGCCCCTGCTGTTTTTAATAATTGCATCCTGCAGGGCCATAAAAATATTTAAAAGAAAATACTCCATCTTTCTGTTCGGGATTTTCACCATCCTGTCAGTTACTTTAATCCTGATAAAATTGGTAAGTATCCGCGAAAAAATATCTTCCAGTTTGGAAATCGACTGAGGTGAAAAATACAATTTATTGATAGCAATCCGGAAAGGATTTCTTCCGTTGTTATCCACCACATCTGTGTCGGCGTTTTGCTCCAGCAAAAAACTGAGGATTTTTGCACTCCCGTTCTCAGCCGCTGCCAGCAAAGGTGTGAGGTTAAACTGATCGCGGTAATTTACCCCATATTTCCGAATTTCCTGCTCAACTCCTTTCACATTGTCGTTATTGTAGTTGCTGTAATATTTTCGGTTAATGGTATTCCGCTCGTATTCGGGGTGTTCGGCTCTTTTGTATTTTAGCCCGGCCAACCTGGAAATGCTGTCGTGGTCGTTATACAGCAAGGCATACATAAACAACAGGTCTTTTGCTTTTTTATTGTAAAAATCGGGGTCTAACGCATTCTCCTTCAGCTTGCCGAGGTTTTCGCGGGTAATCGGTTCCCAGTCGGGCTTTTTCAGTTCGAGTATATTCTTTTTAATATCGTCGGCCTGTTCCTTTTTCCCCTGCATTTCAAGCTTACGGGCCTCTTCCTTCCATTCCTCCAAAGATGAAACTTCTTCTTTGATGTTTATTTTTTCTTTTGTTTCAACAAGCCCGAGAAGGGATAAAATAGTATGTTTTGACGATGATTCGAGAATATAAAGGTTTTTAACAGAACGGGTTATACCCACATACAACGAATTAATATAAAATTTGTACGCATCGAGCGATTTGTCGGCCTTATCTTTTCCCCGCGAAAAATCCAGATTGTCATTTTCAATGTCTTTTGTCGAAACTCCGTTTACTATTTCGTTAAACTCGCGGCTGTAGTTGCTTATAAAATTTATGAGTATAATGTTTTCATATTCCAGACCTTTCGCTTCCTGCACGGAAAAAAGCAACGGCGTTTTGAACACCTTCCGTGCAGCAGCCTTTTCTTCGCGGGACATCACCAGCAAAGCATATTTGGTAGAACGCCTTGTGCTGTCGTTGAGCTGTTTTCGCCTGGCTTCCGTGTCGATGTAAAAATTTGCCAGGCCCCTGTTTTCTTTTAACGGCTCTACAAGGAAGTTGCTCTCCCTGTCGATAGAACCAAAACGCGCATTTTTTATTTTCAGCAGTTTGTTGGCAATAGCAGTAACCTCGGCTGAGTTCCGGTAATTTGTGCGCAACACACTGATTTTGCTTTCGGCAATATCGTGCTTGTAAAACATCGTTTTTACGTTCGTCCACGAAAAAAAGTTGGGATGGACAATCTGGTTCGAATCGCCGCAAAGGATAAAATTACCGGGGGTTTTTAACGATTGCAGCAAAAGGTACAACTGGATATTGGTAAAATCCTGCACTTCATCGATAACAATAAAATCATATTTCGGACGGCAGTATTGGAGCCAGTTAAACGAAACAATATTCAGATCGTAAAAATTATTTTCGTTTAAAAACTCCTTGTATTTAACAAATACTTCATAAACTTTTTCACGCTCGCTTTTCAAAAAAATGGATTGTTTCACCCCCAGTCCGAGGTACTCATCTTTATCCATGAAAGGTTTGGTAATATCGAGGCCGGTTATCACACCTTTGAATTCTTCAAACAGTTTGTATGCGTCTTTAATCCCGAATGAATGCTTCCGGGGTTGCAGCCAGTCGTTAAAATTTTTAAAATCCACCTCTTGGCCGGAAATTATCTTTAGCGTTTCGAGAAACTCCCGGAAGCTCAGAAAATCCACATTTTGTTTTTCGTTGATGTAGTTTCCGGAGTAGTAAAGCATCGATGAATTATCAACAAGAAATGGTGAAAGGGTAACGTACAGCACATCGCCTTTCAGTTGTTTTATTTTTTCGAGCGTTAGCACTGTTTTACCGCTTCCTGCCGACCCAACGATAACTACCGGCGGCTTAACGGTAAAAATATTTTGCTGTATATTGTCGAAAGAGAGCGCCTTGTTGAGCAAATGAAATTGGTTGCTGTGCGGGTTTACATAGTTCAGTTCAACAATGTCTTCCGCGGGAACCTGTGCCTCATTTACCGATGCCCTTAATTTGCTTTCGTCAATTTTTGCTCCCCTCAGGAACCGTGATTTTTCATAGTTGTGGTTGTAAATAACTTCCAGCAATAAAATGTAGGTTTGATTATTATATCGGGCAAACTTGAAAAGTAGCCGGTTTTCATAATCGAGTTTTGCCCGGTAAAAACCCTTACCGGGTAATTTTTTAATTTCTGCGGAATTGAAATCATTTTTTTCAAGAAATTCAACAGTTTTGTTGAACTGCTTTTTTACTTTCGAATAATCTATATCGTTAAGGTACAGTATGTTCATAACAAAAAATCAACTTTTAAAACGGAAAATA
>CAYUBV010000406.1:0-2489 GCA_964443035.1 uncultured Tangfeifania sp. | reverse complement strand
CGATTTCATCTTTTCCGTACAGCTCGCCTTCAATCACTTTTCTGCACATGGCAGCCGGTGCTTTTTCGCGTCCGCCGTCGTATGTTCCAAAAGGTCCGAATACATTGTGAAAGCGTGCCACCCGGGTTGTTATTCCATAATCTTCCTTAAAGTGACGGCACATTCGCTCCGAGAACAGCTTTTCCCAACCGTAGCCATCTTCAGCCATTGCCGGGTAGGCGTCTTCTTCTTTCAGTCCCGGGTTATTGGGATCGGTTTGTTTTGTTGCATTGTACACACATGCCGATGAGGCATAAAAAAAGCGGGTGATTCCCAAATCGCGGGACGCCATCAGCAAATGCGTGTTGATGAGCACG
This sequence comes from uncultured Tangfeifania sp., assembly GCA_964443035.1. Classification (GTDB taxonomy): domain Bacteria; phylum Bacteroidota; class Bacteroidia; order Bacteroidales; family Prolixibacteraceae; genus Tangfeifania. The sequence goes on along the minus strand of CAYUBV010000406.1, from coordinate 2,133 downwards.
CTGAGCATACAATCGGCTTTGTGGGTTTCAATAAATCCCATGCCGCCCATGTCGGCTGCCAGGTTAAACACTTCGTTAAAACCGTTTAATGCCGTGTAACAATTTTCTTTCAGGTTGAGATCGAGGACGAGGTTATCCACATCGGCGTGTACCTGGTACCAGTCGGTTAACGGTTTTTTATCCACTGCACGAACATGGTGTCCCATGTCGGCCAGTTTCCGTGCGAGATGACCACCGATAAAACCACCGGCTCCTGCAACTACAATTCGTTTTTTCATCTTTCCAAATTTTTTAACTTTCATTACAAAGATGCACCATCTTTCGAAGCCCTGCAAGCCACTGGATGTCTGAATTTTGCCGCAAAGGTTTCCGCAAAGCTTTGCGGTCGGGAAAATGTGTTGCAGAACATTTTTTAGGTGATGCGATTTTTTCCGCAGGGATTCCAATGGAACAATGGCGTTATAATTTTCAGCGAATACATCCCGATGTTTCAGAGCGCTGATCCCAAAACTGAGTTAGTAAATATTACATTTGTATTTATAAGATTTTCAGAATGGGCAAACGACACATATCGTTAAAAGATTTGGCTGAGGAACTGGGTGTTTCCATTTCCACGGTTTCACGGGCATTGAAAAATCATCCGGATATCAGTGCCGAACTGACTCAAAAAATTCAGCAACTGGCACATGAACAAAACTATGTGCCCAACCCGCTGGCCATGGGATTGCTGCGGCAACAAACTAAAATGATTGGCGTGATTGTTCCCGATGTCGTCACCCATTTTTATGCATCCATTATTTCAGGAGTAGAGGCAATTGCCAGCCGGCACGGTTATTTCTGCATTATTTCATCTTCTGGCGAGTCAATGCAAAAAGAAGCGGAATCGGTTACAAATTTATTAAAAGCGAGGGTGGAAGGACTGATTGTTTGTTTGAGCCAGGAAACAAAGGAATTCACTCATTTTGAGGGGTTAATTAAAAACGAAATCCCACTGGTTTTTTTCGATCGTGTCCCTTCAGGCTTAAAGGTTCCGAAAGTTACGGTCGACGGGGTTTCAGCAGTTAAAAATATCGTCCGTCATTTTTATGAAAACGGTTGCCGGCGAATCGCTTATATTTCGGGGCCCGAACATTTAAACATCACGCAAAACCGGAACCGCGGATACCGGGAAGGACTGAAGGAGTGTGGTTTACCTTTTGTTGAGGAGCTGCTTGTTTCCTGCAATCTGAGTCCGGACGATGCCATAATTGCAACCAAAAAGTTGCTTGCTTTGGCACCCTTGCCCGATGCCATTTTCGGGATAAACGATACCGTTGCATTTGCAGCAATGAAAGAGATTAAACGCCAGGGGTTAAAAATTCCGGATAATATTGCGCTGGTTGGGTTTACCGATGAATTTCATTCTACGGTGGTTGACCCGCCGCTTACTTCTGTAACACATCCCACATTTGAAATCGGGAAAGCGGCAGCCGGGCTGTTTTTCAAAACAATTGAAAAAGGGCAGAATTTCAGCGAAAATATTGTCCTGCAAACTGAACTGGTTGTCAGACAATCTTCGGTAAGAAAATAAACAGATTTTATTGACAAAAAACCGAAGCCGGAAGACCGAAGTTAAAAACGGAAATTTTTTAACTTCGGACTCCCGGCTTCCGACTTCAAACCAATGAATTGTGATTGTGAAATTAAAAAATCAAAATCACAACTCAGGTGCTTTCAGAGCAGGATGTTTTATTCTTCATCCCAAGGAACCAAATCCGAGCGGTAAAAATCGATGTCCATTGCTTCGAAACGGCTTCCGAAATCTGCCAGCCGGTTTTTGTATTCCTCCCAGTTTCGCATTCTTGGTGCAGTCCAGCCAATTTCGGCATATCCGGGCAGACGCGGGAAAACCATGTATTCCAGTTCGTCCATGTTGGTAATGGTTTCAGTCCAGAGCGGTGCTTCCACGCCCAGAATTTTTTCTTTTGTTACGCCTTCAATATACGTTGGGGGGTTCCAGGCATACGCTGAATCCACTTCGATGTATCCCGCCCAGTTCAAACCCAGCGTAGTGGTTGAATCGTATTTCATATCTAAGTAAGCTTTCTTTGCCGGCGACATCAGTACTTTTGCGCCTTTTTCCACACCCAGGGT
>CAYUBV010000405.1:0-2494 GCA_964443035.1 uncultured Tangfeifania sp. | reverse complement strand
ACCACCCAAATTATTTTCCAGCACCCAGTTGTATTTCTGATATAACGTGTTGCTGGTTTCGTACCACACCTGTTTTTTGCTGATTTTCCCTTTCTGATAGGTTGAAAGTTCGCTAATGTTCAAATATGCTGCAACCTGGCTGGAATCAATCCCTTCCTCCACAGTCCGTTCTAACTTCTGATTGTTTTTATATCTTTCAATAATCTCACTGTATTTTAACTGCTTCCCGGTATTCCCTTTTGCCGTAATTCCCGCAAAATCTTCCACATTCCATTCGATGCCCAGATACGAAAGGGTAACAATCAGTTTTGAATTGGGAATTTTTCCGTTGCTGTAAAAATTGATGGTGGATTCAATGGTTCGCTGTCCGTATTTATCACTGTTGTATAACGGACTGGGCGTTAAGGCTATATTGTTGTTTAAACTTGTCAACTCATCTGTAAGAACAAGATAATAATCAACCAGCGGATTAAGTTCCAAAAAGTTGTAGGCCGTTATTTTAGATAAACTTTCGTTGTCTTTAACGGCAGGAACTGAAATGTTTAACTGAAAGGACTTATTTTTACTATTCAGGTGTTGGCGAATATCGCGGATGAATTGAACAAAAACCTGGCTGTCAGATATTCTTATAGATTCGAAATAAATGTTTACTCCGGTCAAATGATTTTTTGAAATGAGTGCATCCAACTGATTTATAAATGTTTTTTGGGCAGCCGCAGTATTTAAAAACTGATTGATAACAGCAGGCAGTTTACTATATACAGTAAGGTGCACATCGCAATTATTTCGGTGAGCCAGATCGATAACACCACCTGATTTTTGAAACTCTGCCAAATGCTGAGGATTCCTGATTCTGCCATTTGCCGAAATTTCATAGCCATACAAATTAATGGCCGACAAATAGTTGTAATTGTAATTTAAATATTCAGTTTTATTCCACGGGTAGTGCCAGCCGATTACGTTTGTTTTGGTACTTAAACTTTTTCTAACCTGATTCTGATTGTTTTCCGAACTATCGGAATCAGTCATTCCAAAATCATTTGAAAACTGAATTTCCCGAATTTGTTTCAAAAAATCATTGGTGCGGCTTAGCAATTCCTGTTTTGTTTGTGCCTCCTTTTCTTTAACGGCAATTTCCTGAACTACAGCCTCTAATTGCATTTTCAATGAATCAATAACTTGCTTTGATGCTTTTTTTTCCAAGCTAAAATTTGCAACTATTGTGTCAATACTTTTACTAATGGTTGCGCTGTTCATCGTAATGGTATCCAATTGATCCATAATGTCATAAACAGTTGCAGAATCGACTTTCAATTTTCCTTTTTCAACCAGATTCTGCATAAAATTATATATGCGTTCCTTTTCATTCCGGTTTCTGTTATTTCTGAATTTTATGGGTTGAATAATTTTTTGGATAAAGTTTAAACCGTCTTTTTCAAATGTAAGCGTTGAATCCAGGATCACTGTTGCCGGAGCAATTGAATCCTGGGCACTGGATGCCATTTCGAACTGAAAAGCAACAATAAACAAAATGCTTGTCCACCTTATTTTATAAACTGATTTTTTTATACCTGTCCGGTTATTCACTTGATTTCAGTTTTAATAAATACTATTTTCATTTTCACACCCATTCCACATGCATTGGTTTTTTCATCCACGGAAGTTTTATTAGCGAGATATTCCATGGTATCGATTTGACCAGAATATCCACTCCTTTTTTTTCTACTTCCAGAGAGACTTCTTCGCGTTTAAATCTCAAAATTCCTTCCCGCTGCAAAAAGGTTTCCTGAACTCCTTCAGGAGTCGAATTTTTAACTTTCTCCCAATTATTCATAAGCCCGTGTAATAAACTATTAGCCAGTTCTTTTTCTTCTCCAGTTAAAGTTACAAAGAGTTCCAGATGATCCTCCGGCTCCATTCCGGTAAGTAATTTATTAAGAACCAGTTCATATTCCGGAAAATCGGTTTCGTTATAAATCAGATACTGAAGAAGATAAACCGCCCTGTTTTTTAATTCGGGATTGACAAACTCACCATTTTCAACAAAGGAAAGATGCTCGAACAGGCGGGTTAAAAACGGCCAGAACAGAATGAGCCCGGCATTGTACACTTTAACTCCAATCCCAGAGTCTTCATCAGAAAATATAGTTTCCATTTTTTTGTTAAGCTCTTTTATATGATCCGGAAGTCCGGGTTTTAAATTAAGTAAGCGTACTAATTCAGAAGGAAAAACTACCTTTTGTTTTATCTCCGGTTGCTGAACCGTGTAGTAAACCGATTTTAAAACCCCGCCCCAATTTATCCGGGAATATTTAGTTTTTATAAACTTCAGAAATTCAACATGAAACTGACTTTTGGAGTGCTTTAAATCATTCTGGTAAAAATTCAGCGAAAACGCATAAACCGCCTCTCTCCATTGAGCCGGCGATATATTTTTAAAATAAAAATATGGAGCGAGTTGAAGGTACAGTTTAATTTGTCCGGCAATTTCGTT
>CAYUBV010000404.1:0-2515 GCA_964443035.1 uncultured Tangfeifania sp. | reverse complement strand
ATTATGCTGAAAAACTATTTCAAAACCATTTTCCCGGGAATATTCCCAAAAGTGTTTCAAAATCATTCTGTGGTATTTAAAACTACATCTGTTTTTCTGCTTTCCATACTCTTTGCCTGTAGCACAAGTACAAACACAAACCCAAAGGGCATCACTGTCACTTTCCCTAAACCTTCAGAGCCGGTTCAGATTACTGAAAACGGCAAAGAACACCTGTTTGCCAGCTATTACGGAATCAATTCGTGGAGTGCAAACCAACGCTATGTTACCGTTCTGCAAACCGAAATTAAGGACCGACTTCCCGATGAAAACGACCCGGCCACGCTTGGACTTGTCGATATGGAAACCAATGAATTCATTCCGCTTACACAAACCCGTGCATGGAACTTCCAGCAGGGTTGTATGGCCCACTGGTTGGGTACATCTCCCGATTCACTCATCATTTTTAATGACTTCCGGGATGGACACTTTGTTTCGGTAATTTTGAATGTACACACCAAAAAGGAAATCAAAACAATCCCCTACCCCGTTAGCGCCGTTTCGCCCAGCGGAAAGGAGGCAGTCAGTATTAATTTTGCCAGGTTGCGGATTACCCGCACTGATTACGGCTACGGCGGAAATGGCCAGGATACCAAAAGCGGCGTTCAGTTTCCGGAAGATGACGGACTTTTTCTGGTAAACCTGGAAACCGGGGAAGCAGAATTGATTGTCTCCATTGCTCAGGTAAAGGAACTGGTTCCTGAAATTCCTGAAGATGGCATAGAATATTTCAACCACACGCTTTTCAGCCGGGGCGGAAGTAAAATTTTCTGGCTGGCACGGGCCATTCCCCAACGCAACACCACTTCGCTGACGGTAAACCGTGACGGCACAAACCTGCAGCGCTGTTTCCCCGATGGCTGGGAAGGTTCGCACTTCGACTGGCTGAATGACGACGAGTTGATGGTGACCGCCAATTACGAAGCCAAACAATACGCGCATGTGCTGTTCACGGTTGGAAAACAGGACTACAAACGCCTGGGAAACGGATTGCTCGACTACGACGGGCACGGCACTTTTTCTCCCGACGGAAAATGGATGATTACCGACACCTACCCCAGCCGCGGGTTGCGGGAACAAAAAATCTACCTGATGGACATGGAAACCGAAGCGGTACTTCCCTTGGGCCGGTTTGCCCAGCCCGAAGAATTCACCGGCCACTGGCGCTGCGACATTCATTGCCGCTGGAGCCCAAACGGCGATATGATCGGTTTCAATTCCACCCACACGGGCAGCCGGCAGGTTTATGTTATAAAGTTTGACAACACATAATTCAATCAAAAAAATAAGCAACATGATTATGAAAAACATGATATTCATTACCCTCCTCGTAGCAGGAACACATCTATTATACGCTCAAACTCCTGAAAAAAAAGCCGATGCACTGGTTTCGCCAAAGATTGCAGAAAGAGAAATTACGGTTGGCGGAAATGATGCTGAAGTTTGCGGATTTACCAACCAGTCCATCCAGTATGCCATTGACGCTGTGGCCAAAACCGGCGGAACGGTGAAACTGAATCCTGGTCTTTATGAAATTACCGCTCCGGTGCGTTTGAAATCAAATGTAAAACTGATTGGATCGGGAAGGGAAACCATTCTGAAACGGGGCAAAGGAGTTCAAAATAAGTTTGTTGTAGATGCCGATTATGCAGAACTAAAACTCACGGTAGAAAATTCCGACGGTTTTGAACCGGGCATGAAAATCCAGGTAACCGACCAGAACAACAGTTCCTGCTGGAATGTTTCCACAGCTTACATCACCGATATTCAGGATAATACCATTTACATCGACAGTTACCTCATTCGCGATTACCGTTCCGACCGCAGCGGCCTGGTTTCCAATGCGTCTTCGGTTATCGAGGTTATCGGGGCTGAAAATGTACTTGTTTCCAACCTGACTGCCGATGGTAACCGCGCCGAAAACTTTTTTGCCGATGGCTGCAACAGCGCAGGAATTCTTATCCTGAAATCGAAAAAAGTGACTGTGGATAATGTGCATGTAAAAGATTTTAACGGAGAAGGAATCAGTTGGCAGATTACCGAAAACGTGGCTATCCGAAACAGCGAAATTTCGGGCAGCGGCAACACCGGAATGCACCCCGGCACCGGTTCACCGTTCACACTTATCAAAAACAACGATGTGCACCACAACGACAACGACGGACTTTTTATTTGCTGGCGGGTTTACCAAAGTACGGTTACCAATAATCGGTTCCACCACAACGGACGGTTTGGTATTTGCACCGGACATAAGGATACCGATGTGATTTTTACCGGAAACTACATTTTCGAAAATGGAAGTGACGGTGTTCATCTGCGCGGAGAGCGGGAATCGAATGCACCGCACCGCAACACGTTTGTGAAAAACGTTATTGAAAACAACGGCACAAAAAACGGGGGTTACGGGTTTTCCATCAATTCGCCTGCCCGCGATTTAGTGCTGAAAGAGAATATTTTCAGAAGCACCGGCGATAAA
>CAYUBV010000403.1:0-2516 GCA_964443035.1 uncultured Tangfeifania sp. | reverse complement strand
TTTATCAACCTGTAATAAATGGTATTTTGTTTGGTTAAAACACATTTTCGGATTCTCTTTTGGTAAGAAAATATTGGGTATTGCTGTGGATTTTTTGTTAGTTGACCGATGATTTTTTCAGTTTGAAAAAGGAAACTGGAAGTAACTTTAATTCCCCACTGAAACATCAGATAATCTGTAATGTTTTCCAGATCTTCTTTTGCATCTGGCGACCAGATAATCTTTCTTTTAGATTCCATACTTTTTTTTCAGTTCCTCCATAACCATATCATGGCTAATGCCTTTATTTTGGTCTAACTGATTAAGTCCTGATTCAATTCCGGCTTTTTGGATTTCAGTAAGACTATCCCAATTTTCTGACTCCACTTTTCCATTGATGAAATTCATTACTATGCCGTATAATTCTTTAACATTTTTGTTGTCAAGAGAATCTATTTCTTTAATTAAATTTATTTTAATGTTTGTTGTATCCATAACTACGCATTTTACTCAAAAATAGAACTTATAAATTTATACTCAAAATGTTATGCAGAATTTTTAAGAGACTGCTTCAGGCTATATTTTTTAAATAAATATATTTGTTTAAAAAAAAGCTAAAATTATTGAAATGAAGTATATTTTTCCATTTTTAATCATTCTTATTTCCTGCTTTTCTGTCTCTTCTCAATCTACACAACCCAAACATGAATTTCGTGCGGTTTGGGTAGCTACGGTTGTTAACATCGACTGGCCGTCCAAACCTGGGCTTTCCACGGAAGAGCAAAAGCAGGAGATTACCGGCATTTTAAACATGCACCAGCGGCTGGGAATGAATGCCGTTATACTGCAGGTCCGTCCTGCTTCCGACGCTTTTTATCTTTCTGAACTGGAACCGTGGTCGCAATACCTGACCGGAATTCCGGGAATAGGACCAGACCCGTATTACGATCCGCTGGAATTCTGGATCAATGAATGCCACAAACGGGGAATGGAATTGCACGCGTGGCTCAATCCTTACCGGGTGGCACAAAATTTCGAACAACCGCTGGCAGCCAACCACATTGCATTTGAGCATCCTGAGTGGATTTTGAAATACGGCAACCGGCTCTATTTTGATCCGGGATTGCCGGAAACCCGTGAGTTTGTTGCGGATGTAGTAAAAGATATTGTGGCCCGGTACGATGTGGATGCCATTCATTTCGATGACTATTTTTATCCGTATCCGCTGGAAAATGAATTTCCGGATACTGCCTCTTTCAGGCTTTACAACCGGGGCTTCTTTCCTGAAAACAAAGCTGACTGGCGGCGCGAAAATGTGGATATCATCATAAAAAAACTAAATGAAACCATTAAAGCCACCAAACCGTGGGTGAAATTTGGCATCAGTCCGTTTGGTGTGTGGCGGAATAAAGCCGATGACCCGAATGGTTCCGACACCAAGGCCGGCGCCACCAACTACGATCATCTGTATGCCAACATTATTAAATGGCAGAAAATGGGATGGATTGATTACACATTGCCCCAACTTTACTGGCACATCGGTCATCCGCTGGTCGATTTTGAATTGCTTGCCAACTGGTGGAAAAACCATACTTACGGGCGCGCTATGTACATTGGGCATGGCGTTTATAAAAGCAACCTGGCATCAACAGTGCCTGAGTGGACGCTTTCAGGTGAATTGCCCCGGCAGGTGGGTGTGCTCCGGCAGATTTCGGAAATCGGAGGTTCTGCATTTTACAGCAGCAAGCATTTTAAACGCAACCTTCAGGGTTTTCAGGACAGTCTCGTTTCAAGGTTGTATAAAAATCCGGCAATTGTTCCTCCAATGCCCTGGATAGACAGCCAACAGCCGCAACCGGTGAGCGGGTTTAAAAAACGCTGGTGGAAAGGTGTGAAATGGGAAAGTGCCGGGGGACAAAATGAAATGGACAAACCCTGGCGGTATGTTATTTATTTGAATGAAACGGGAACTCAATTTGATGCTTCCAACCCGGAATTTATTTTTGCAATCATTCCGGCGGGAGACGATAAATATAAATTTTCCAGGATAAACCGGGATAAGAAAAAATACGAAGTGCGGATTTCAGTACTCGACCGCCTGAACAATGAAAGTGCGGTGAGTGATCCTGTTATTTTGAAATTATAAAAAATCAGAATCTGAAATTTTCAGATTCTGATTTAGTCCGGTTAACTTAAGAGCTTTTAATTTACAGATTCAACCTTAGCTTATCCAGTTCTTCAGTAATGTAGAATAGTTCCTGGTCGGTTAAATCGATATCCATCGCTTTGGCATTTTGGGTAGCTTGTTCAGGGTTGCGTGCGCCAACAAGTGCGATTGTAATTCCCGGCTGTTCAACCGTCCAGCGGATTACCAATTGTGCCAGTGTTGCTTCTTTATCGTTGGCCAGCAGTTTTATCTTGTTAAGAAATTCATTTGTTTTTTCAATGTTTTCGTCCGTAAAATACGGTAATCCCGGGCGGTGATCGCCCTCATTGAATTTATACCCCGGTTTCATTTTTCCGGTAAGCAATCCACG
>CAYUBV010000402.1:0-2525 GCA_964443035.1 uncultured Tangfeifania sp. | reverse complement strand
AGTATACCAGTAGTTCAGTCCAAAAGTATACCATTTTTTTTAAATAAAAAGTGCAGTACTCTTCTGAACGGGGTACCCCGTTCAGAAGAGTACTGGCGCGCGGATTTTTCGGTGCTGGTTTTTCATTTTTTCATCATTTCTTTTGTTTCCCTTAACCGGTAAGATTCCCCGTTCATGTTTACCAGATGTGCCTTATGGGTCAGCCGGTCAACCAAAGCGGCAGTAAGTACCGCATCGCCAAAAATCTCCTCCCACCGGTCGAACCCCAGGTTTGTTGTGATAATGGTTGACTTGCGGCCAGCCCGGAGCGAGAGGTGGTTGAAGAGCAATTCGGCCCCTTGTTTGTCAAAAGAGATATAACCAAATTCATCACAGATGATCAGGTCATATTTTTCAAACCGCAGTTCCATCTGCCGAAGTGTTCGCTGTGCATGAGATTCGCGCAATTGTGTAAGCAGCCCGTGCACGGTGGTAAAATAAACCTTGTATCCTTGCAGACAGGCTTTCAAGCCCAGTCCGACAGCAATATGAGTCTTACCTGTTCCCGGGTTTCCTGCCAGGATGATATTTCTTCCGGAGGACACAAAGTCAAGCCGTTCGAGCATGGTGAGTTTTTCTGCCGCATCTGCAGGGAGCAAATCACGCTTTAAATCGTGCAGGTATAGTTTGGCCGGAAAACCAGCCTGCCTGACCTGTGCTTTCTTCCGGTTCTCCAGGCGGGCATCATATTCCCGCTCCATTAACCGCAGAAGGAATGTTTCATAGTCTGCACTTTCTTTGGCCGCATCGCGGGCCACCTGTTCAAACTCATTGCGGAAAACAGGTAGCCTGAGTTCTTTGCTGTACCGGGTGATTTCTGTTTTTATTTCGTTTTGTAGTTTCATTTTTTCGGATGTTTTAATTCATTAATAATGTTGTGACCTGCTTGAGTTGTTCCTGTGCCATATAAGCCGTTTGGTTATTTACAGCCACCGGTTTGACATCTTCCCCGGGTTTATTGCCCAGAAGTGCCGTTAGCTTCTCTGTGGTTATACTTTGGGGGCAAAGGCCAACCAACCGGGTTACGGTTGCTTCCAGGTTTTCTTCACTGATTTTATGCTGACGGCAATAGTGGAGCAGGTCGATAAAGTCGCGGGGAGCATCCAGATAAAATTGCTGGTATAGTTGTTTCAGATACGGACGGCAAGTAAGGGCAACACTCCCGTCCAATGCACCGGGCTTTTGCCTGAGGGTATCCAGATAATGTTCAATATTGATGACCCACTGGTGCTTGCCGTAATCGCGCTGGTGCGATGCTACTTGTTTGTTTTCGAAGTAAGCTTCAACGGTATTGCTAAATATTTTAACATCAACAAAACACCCAACCAGTTTCTCCGATACCGAATAACGATTGGTGCAGTAACTGACCGTGGCGTATTTATCGACCCTCAATTGCTCTGAATCGGAACACGCCAATGGTCCGGTGTGTTGCCATAAAAGGCCTTTTTCATCAGCAAACATTTCCATGGCTGTGCGGCCTGTTAATTGCTGTTTGGCTTGATTTATTTTGCTGATAATTGTTTCGAGGTATTGCCGGGCCTGTTCAAAACTGGCAAAGTCGCTTTTAAAACCAAACGCTTTTCTGCGGATGTATTCCACGCTGCGTTCAACATGCCCTTTTTCGTTTCCGCTGTAGGCATTGCAAAACCGATGGCCAAACTGGTAGTGCCCCCTGAGCTGGAGCAACGCCCGGGTGGGCTCTTTCTCGTGTTTACCTACAAATTTGGCAACAGCAACGCGCATATTGTCATAAACCATTTGGTGGTAAACCCCGCCTGTGTGTTCAAAAAAAGAAACATGGGATTCCATAAAAGCCAGGGTATCCTGACGTTTATAAATCATTGCATAACGATAATTACTGTAAGCCGGGGTAAATACAGCAAGTTGAAAACGGGACAGATGTCCGGCTATATTTAGCTTAATCTCGCCCCAGTCAAACTCACAGACCGAACCAGGTGCATACTGCTGCCGGATAAAAGCTTCCTGCGGGGTGGCTGATTTTCCCAACTTCTCCCTGATATAATTACATACCGTGGTGTAGCCAACACTGAAGCCTTGTTCATGAAGCAATTGCAATATATCTATGTTCTTCAGAATCTGCTTGCGCATGCCCTGCCCAACTTTCCTTCCATTTGCTTCAAGCTGGGCATCTATAAAGGATTGGACCTCACGGGTCAAACGAATTTTGCCTCTTATGCCAGTACGATAAACCGGAGGATTCGACAGAAACGCCGAAAGCGCTGTTTCCGGCTGAGTTGATCCCGATTGGAGTTTCTCAAAATCCTCTATGTACTTTTTTATCGTTTTGCGGTTTATTTGTAATTCCCGTGAAATTTGTCGCTGGCTTTTACCTTCCCGATGGCTTCGTATAATGATTTCTTGTTTTGTATACATACTTATCATGCTTTATAAACGAGTTTTTATACTCGTTCTGTTATTGACTAAGTGGTATACTTTTCGATTGAAAGGTGGGGTACTTCCTGGTT
>CAYUBV010000401.1:0-2528 GCA_964443035.1 uncultured Tangfeifania sp. | reverse complement strand
TGGTCATCCCAGACTTCGTAAATACGAGTTTTAACGTCACTCTGCGCAACGAGCGCTGAGTAAATAAGAAACATGCCAATAATACTGATTAATTTTTTCATTTATTTTTTGCTAAAAATTGATACAATGATAAACTACCGGTTGTCCGCATTTGAGTCTAGACGGGGAGCAGTTGATGAGCTTTCACGGATGGCGTTCAGCTTTGTACTTAATGATTCTGCGCGTTCCGGATATTCACCTACAAGATTTTTCTCCTGCCCGAGGTCCTCACGGATATTATTAAGCCATTCTTCATGGGGATTCGGGGGGTACCCACGCCATTCCGGCTCGTTTTGAACAGACCCGGTGGGCGCATTGATATATACCCAGTCGCCATGGCGGATGCCCCAAGGCTTTCTCCATGTACGGTGCACCAGCGTTTCGCGGTTAGACTGATCCGATTCCCCTCGCAGCAAAGGCAGCAGATCGTGGCTGTCTTCGGCAACGTTGTCGGGAAGTTCATAACCGACGAGCGATGCTATGGTGGCCATGACGTCTATCTGGCTTACCAGCTCGTGGCTTACGGTATTGGCTTCGGCTACTCCCGGCCATCGAACGATAAAGGGCACGCGATGGCCGGCTTCCCAAACGTCCTGCTTGACCCCGCGCAGCGATCCCATGCTGTAATGGTTGTGGTTTTGGATGCGAGGGTAGGCGATGGATTCAGGACCGTTGTCGCTGGTAAATATGACCAGTGTATTGTCGGCAAAACCGTTGTCGGTCAGCGCCTGGAGCACCTGCCCGAGATGCGCGTCAATCTGATGCATAAAATCACCGTAGGCGCCGGCCCCGGTTGAACCCTGGTATTCCTCGATCGGTACCACTGGAGTGTGAGGTGCGGTCCACGACCAGTAAAGAAAGAAGGGCTGATCTGCGCTTTGTTGCCCGATCCACTCAACAGTCTTTTCGGTCAGCCCTGGCATAACCTCGTCCAATCGCCAGCCCTCAACCATGGGACCCGGTCGGGTATCATGGCCCTCACCGCGATTGGCCCCATCGAGTGCGTTCGTTGGGGCGGGAATCGGCGTGAACGGAACAGTGGGCGGCTGCAGAATCCGGTCATTCTCAATCCAGGTATATGGTGGAAAATTGGGCACATCATCACCAAAATAATAATCAAAGCCATGGTCAAGCGGCCCGCCGGGCACCGGTTTCGACCAGTCGTGCGCATCGGGATGATCAGGATTTTCGACATCAGCATTTCGAATTGCCCCCCATTCCCATCCGAGATGCCATTTTCCGATACAGGCGGTATGATAACCTTTTTCCCGAAGCATGGCAGGGAGGGTCAGGCGGTCCTTGTCAAACCATGACTTCCCCCAGGAACCAACGATGCCTTCGCCCTGGCGCCAGTGATAACGCCCGGTGAGCAAGGCATAACGACTGGGGGTACACACGCCGGATGAACTGTGCGCGTCGGTAAATCGTATGCCCTCTTTGGACAATTGATCAAGATGGGGCGTTGGAATTTTGGAGTCAGGGTTCTGAATATTCAGATCACCATAGCCCATGTCATCGGCGTAGATTATAACAATGTTTGGTTGCTTTTTTTCTGCTTTTGAGCAACTTATATTTAACAGTGCCATGAAGAATATTGCAATGATTATTTGCTTTCTCATTTTTAAAATTTTAAATTTTACATAAAAACCAAATTGACTTTTTTAGTATTTTGTTCTAATAGAATATGGTAATGAGTACACAACTTAATTTTCTGAAAATATATCTGACAGATCCAGTGGATCATCCATTTCTTTTTGCAACTGTAATAATTTTTTAAAGAGATTGTCTTTGGTTTCCTTATAATCCGGGTTTTGTGCCAAATCGTTCATCTCTGATGGATCATTATTTAAATCAAAAAGCCGCATCAGCTTTATGCGGGGATAAACAATTAACTTAAACCCATCAGCACGAATCATTCGCTGCATGTCTTCCTGATAGGCTCCGTAAATGGCAGGGTAAAAAGACTCATTTTTCTCTTTCCTGATAAATGGCATTAAACTGTTAAAATCAATATAGTCCGGTTTTTCAATTCCGGCAATTTCAAGAGTAGAAGCCATAATATCCTGCAGATAAACATCAATGTCTATCTTTTCATTTTTTGGAACATTGGGGCCAACAACAAATAACGGGGTACGCAATGAATGATCATACATATTTTGTTTTCCCATTAAACCATGTTTTCCAACTGCCAGCCCGTGATCGGATGTAAAAAATATATAGGTATTATCAGCTTTTCCTGATTTTTCAAGCGCATTTAATATCCGACCGATTTGTTGATCCATGTGGGTGATTATTGCATAATATTCCTGCCGGTGCACCTTAACAGCATATTCGGTTCTTGGAAAAGGAGCAAGCCGCTCATCTCTTAATCCTTCGCCAGAACCAATCTCGTTCCTGTAAGGATAAAGCGGTTGATAACTGGAAGGAACTGAAATATCATCCAGCGGATACATATCCACAAACTCCTTCGGGGATTGTCGTGGATCATG
>CAYUBV010000400.1:0-2546 GCA_964443035.1 uncultured Tangfeifania sp. | reverse complement strand
CAAACCAAATTTAATTTTGTGCCCGAGCAAAGTACCGATTTTATTTTTTGTACCGTAGGCGAGGAGTGGGGGTTTGCCGGCACATTCCTGACGGTAATTCTTTTTATGGTTTTGCTGATTCGGCTGGTGATGCTTGCTGAACGGCAACGCTCGGGATTCTCGCGTATTTACGGCTATTCTGTGGCCTCCATTATCTTCTTCCATTTTTTGATAAACATTGGAATGACCATCGGAATTATGCCGGTAATCGGGATTCCGCTGCCGTTTTTTAGTTACGGAGGTTCATCGTTGTGGGCGTTTACCATCCTTCTTTTTATTTTTATCCGGCTCGACGCCAGTCGCCTCGATCACCTTTCGGAGTAGAAGATGCTGACAAACGTCATGTATTTTTATTTTAGAATCCCGGTCGGTTTTCGTATTTTCGCGGGGCTTTTGAAAAAGCTTTTTTTTGCTGCTGCTTCGGAAGATGAACAGCATCCGTTTTTTAATGAAAAAGTTCTTTATAAATTTTTTGGCTTATGATGAAGTACAGATCTTTCTCCTTGCACAATTTCAGGCAAATATCACAATTGGAAAATTTGACTGAGGAACAGAAATTCGATATTGAAGTTGTTGGCGCGGTATTGCCTTTTAAAACAAATAATTATGTTGTAGATGAACTGATAGATTGGGATAACTTTGAAAAAGATCCTTTTTTTATCCTGAATTTTCCGCAGAAGGAGATGCTCGACGAAGCAGATTTCAACAAAATTGCCACTCTTTTGAAAAGCAAGGCACCAAGGAAGGAGATTCAGAGCGAAGTCAAAAAAATCCGGCTCAAATTAAATCCGAATCCTGCAGGCCAGGAAAGCAATGTTCCTGTTTTTGAAGGCAAAAAACTCAACGGCATTCAGCATAAATACCGCGAGATAATGCTGTTTTTTCCTACCCAGGGTCAAACATGCCATGCATACTGCACCTTCTGTTTCCGCTGGCCGCAGTTTGCGTTAAACGAGTTTAAATTTGCCATGAAAGAGGCCGACACCATGGTAAATTACCTGAAAGCCAATCCGCACATTACCGATGTTCTTTTTACCGGCGGCGACCCGGCGGTGATGAAAACCAAATTTTTTGAGGCCTATTTTAATGCGCTCGCCGATGCCGATCTTCCAAATCTGAAAAATATACGCATAGGAACAAAAGCACTGGCCTACTGGCCTTATCGATTTACTGCCGACGAAGATGCGGATGATCTTATCGGTTTATTTAAGAAGATGAAAAGCAAGGGAATTAATATTGCACTGATGGCGCATTTCAATCATCCCGACGAGCTAAAAACCCCGGCAGTGAAAGAGGCCGTAGAACGCCTGATTTCAGCAGGTGTGCAAATCCGTTCGCAATCTCCGATTCTGAAAAATATAAATGCCCACGCCGATACCTGGGCCGAAAACTGGAAAGAACAGGTAAACATGGGAATCGTTCCGTATTACATGTTTATTCCACGCGATACAGGTGCACAGGATTATTTTGCAGTAACGCTCAACCAGTCGTGGCAGATTTTCAGAAACGCCTACAACCAGGTTAGCGGAATTTGCCGCACCGTGAAAGGTCCGAGCATGTCGTGCACCCCGGGGAAAGTACAGGTAGTTGGTGTATCGGAAATTAAAGGCGAAAAAGTATTTGTCCTCAATTTTCTTCAGGGACGCGATCCCTCGTGGGTGGGGCAGCCATTCTTTGCCAAATACAATCCGGATGCCATCTGGATTGACGACCTGGAGCCTGCTTTTGGCGATTCACAGTTTTTCTTTGAAGAAGAATATTACGAAATGCTTGCATAAGAATTCAGGGCCTGGTTATTATACCGGGCCTTTTTATTTCCACCCCGAACTCATCTTTCACAAAAACAATTATTTCCGATATAAAAGCGTTGAAGTTCTCCAAAAGAAAATCACGGTTTTCTTCCAGAATGTCCATAGCCCCGGGAGCATGGTCAGGCAGCGAAGTATAGCGGCTCATAGTTTCAAGTGTGTGGCGCATTCCCTCATGGCTTGCGTACGATTCCAACCGGCGGTTTTTAATGAGCAAAGGCAGAAACCCCTGCACCCGTTCCGGAAGGTAAGTAAAATGTGACAAAAGAACATCGTGCATTCTATTTGTGAATTCACGGAGTGTGCAATCGGCAAACGACTGCCAGTTGGCAGCCAGCAAATGGTCGTATAAAAGATCGGTTATGATTCCTGAAAACAATCCGAAATCGGGGCGCAGCAGTATTTTTACTTCCCGGAAACAGGGGTGGGCATCGGTGAAAGAATCAATCTGGCGGTGCAATACAATGCCTTCGCGGATTTTCCCGGGATACCTGAGGTAATTTTTTCCTTTCACATAATCGCCGATAAAGTTTCCGGTGATGACTTTTTTATCGTTGCCCGATAAATATAAATGCGCCAGATAATTCATTCAGTTTGTTTTTGGAAATAACGTCAATTCAAAATAATTGTTTTTGCAAGTTCTTGTTGAGACCGGGAGAATCTTTCTCCCGGAACGACCTCAGCGAGGTCGCATGTTTA
>CAYUBV010000399.1:0-2554 GCA_964443035.1 uncultured Tangfeifania sp. | reverse complement strand
CCCGCAGTACCCAAAGGATTTGACATTTAAAATGAGTATATTTGTACTTAAATAGCCGGATTAAATGAGAATAACTGAAAGAAAATATTTTCAGAACATTTTGCTCCGCGATTCAAACATTGAACCCCGGATGCAATGCAAAGAACACCCAGTCAGCAAATTACAGGAATAAATTTTAATTTTAATTGATTAAAAAATGAAAAAAAACGGTAAACCCCACAAGCCTGATAAAATTTCCAAAGTAGTTGTAGTAGGCACATCTGCAGGAGGGCTTAGTGCATTAAAAAACTAATCAGTCAACTGCACAATGACTTCCCTCTGCCGGTATTGGTTGTCCATCATATTTCTGCTGATGCTACTGGGAATGTGCTCTTGAACGAGCTAAATAAGCTTAATACCGTAAAATGCCGGCATGCAAAAAGCGGAAACAACCTGAAACCAGGGTATCTGTACCTGGCTCCATCTGACCATCACCTGATGGTTGGAGAAGACCTGAAAATGCTGGTGACCAAAGGAGCCCAGGAAAACAGGTACCGGCCTGCTATTGATCCGCTGTTTCGGTCCGCTGCCGTAAAGTTTGGAACTGGTGTTATCGGGATATTGCTGACTGGTTATCTCGATGATGGAACGGCAGGAATGAAAGCCATTAAAAAAAGCGGAGGAACCTGTATTGTGCAGGACCCTGACGAAGCCGAATACCCGGCTATGCCGCAAAATGCCATAAATAATGTAGAGGTAGATTATTGCCTGCCCATATCTGAAATGGGCGCCCTGCTTTACAAGCTTATTCCACAGAAATTACGAAAAAGCAAACCTGTTCCGGAAGATGTTTTAACAGAGGCTAAGATTGCCGAACGTGTTTTGAGTGATTTGTCCTCAGTTAATAAAGTAGGCGATCAGGTTCCCTTTAACTGCCCGGGGTGTGGTGGGGTGTTATGGAAGGTAGAAAAGGATAGCAACCCCCGGTACCGCTGCCATACCGGGCACGCATATACGGCAGCTTCCCTTTTGGCTGAACAGACAATGAAAATTGAAGAAACGATGTGGATTGCACTGCGGATGTTCGAAGAACGTAAAAACCTTCTGACTGAAATGGCACGGGGAAAAGAAGGTGTTGGTTCTAAATCAGCCCTTGAAAGGGCAAAAATGTCACAGGTACATATTGACCGGATCAGAGCAATTTTAAAAACTGCTGATAATGAAAGTGGGGATGATATGCCTGCCTGATGAAAACTACAGCCACCGCACAGCGAAAGACAGAAAATAAAATCATTACAAAACAGCATTCCTGAAGAATTTCAAAAAGCCAGGGAATAAATTTCGAAACAAATACCACATTCCGTCTTCCCGGTTACAAAACCGGGATTATGGCTCAAATGCAGCCTGTTTTGTAACTCTCTGCCACCTGTTTTCCGATATAATGAAAAGATAATATGAATTCATTGGCAAACCATGCTATTAGTTGTAATTTAGGCGATTATTAAAATCAAAAAAATAATTTATGAATAATCAGGAATTCAATGCAGATGAAATACAACAATTCATAAAAAAGCATTACAAGGCAGTAGTTGTTGTAGTTGTGCTTTTAATTGTTGGATTTGGTTCCTTTTTCCAGGTAGGCACGGAAGAAGAGGGAGTGATAACGCGTTTCGGAAAACATGTCCGGACAGTTACCCCCGGTTTGAAAATGAAAATACCCTTTATGGAAAAGGTTTACAAAGTACCGGTTGAACGGCAAAAAAAGCAGGAGTTTGGCTTTCGTACGCAACAAGCCGGAGTAAGAACAGCATACAGCCGTACGGGTTCTGTTACAGAAGACGAGGCCATAATGCTGACGGGTGATTTGAACCTGGCCAATGTGCAGTGGGTGGTACAATACCGCGTAAGCGATCCGTACAACTATTTGTTTAAGGTGCGCAACCCCGATAATACCCTTCGCGATCTCTCCGAAGCCGTTACAAGGCAGATTGTAGGCGACCGTACCGTTAACGAAGTATTAACCGTTGGAAGGGCGGAAATTGCCAGCGAAGTAAAAGTTCTGCTGCAGGAGATGACCAGGGAATATTCACTGGGTATTGAAATTGCCCAGGTAGTGCTTCAGGACATCAATCCGCCGGAGCCGGTAAAGCAGGCTTTTAATGCAGTAAACCAGGCACAGCAGGAAAGAGAAACCCTGATAAACGAGGCCAAATCGGAATACAACAAGGTAATCCCGAGAGCCAGGGGGCAGGCGCAGGAAACCATTCAACAAGCCGAGGGATACGCCACCCAGCGTGTAAACAATGCGCAGGGCGAAGTGTCACGATTTAACGCCCTTTACGACGAGTATGTCTCAGCGCCGGAAGTAACCAAAAGAAGGATCTATCTTGAAACCTTACAGGAAGTTCTGCCCAAACTCGGAGATAAAATCATTACTTCGGAAAATGGCAACAACATGATTCCTCTGTTGAAAAAGGAGTTGAATTAAGCACATAAAATCAATTTGTTAAAAAGAATAACAATGAATAAACAAAATAAAATATTACTTATTGCCGCAATAATTATTGGCGGTATT
>CAYUBV010000398.1:0-2567 GCA_964443035.1 uncultured Tangfeifania sp. | reverse complement strand
TGGGACAAAGCCATAAAAGGCCTCACCAAGCACAAGCTGGCCAAAGTTAACAAAACCGACGACGGACTTTTTGTGGAACTGGTGAATTAGGAAGAAGCTGGAAGACGGAAGAGGGAAGCGCGAAGTAGGATGACGGAAGAAGTTGGGAGTCGGAAGCGGGAAGACCGAAGACGGATGACGGGAAGCCGGAAGCCGGAAGCACGAAGTCAGAAGAAAATATAGAGAAAAGCCTTTGATCCTTTTTGTGGGTCAGGGGCTTTTTTTTATGGAGTGTGGTGAACGGGTGTGGCGATTTGAAATCGCCAACTGATTTTTCGGTTCAAATTGTTACATTTTAGTCATTTGGGTTTATCCATTTTGGCATTTTAGCAATCATTTCATCATCATATACTTTTCGAATATTTGAATAAATTGTTTTAAGAAGCCTGTGATTGAATTATTTTATTTTAAACCCTGCTACTGATTGTTTATCAATACTTTTCAGAAAATACAAGTTTTGAGTTTCTGTAAACAGGTTACCTTTTCCCCATTTTCCGAATATATAAGTAGGAGAGACGCTTTTAAAATTCAAATCTATGGTATTTACATACGGTTGGGCGGTGTAACTTTATCGTACCAAATTATGTGAGGACGCCAAAGAGTTGAATTTCAACCATTAAAATCATTACATTATGAAACATTTTTACTCATTGTCAAAACTGTTGTTGTTACTTGCCGGTCTGTTTTTTACCTGGTCGGCCACTTCCCAGGATTCACTTAAAATTTTAACCGGAGAAATTGAACTGGATCCCGGGGAAACGGTTGCCGTGGAAGCGGAATATACCGACACCGCCGGAGTTGTTCAGGATGTGAATATTAACTGGCATGCTGAACCCGGTTATCTTGGCCGGGTAGACAGGGACGGAGTTTTAACCGCAAAGCATCCCGGTGAAGGTATGTTGTTTGCAAAATACCGGGGATTAAAAGATTCTGTCAGGTTTGTTGTTACCGGAGAGCCAAAAGGAGGTGACGATGACGACGACGGCGGGGAAGAGATCGATTATCCGAAAGTGAAAGTTATTCCCGGAATGATTCGGGTAGCTGCAGGAGATTCGGTTGAACTGGTGGCTTTTTATGTAAACGATATGGACGAAAAGGTGGACACCAGCTTTACATGGTCGGTTTGGCCGCCTGAGCTGGGCGAATTCCCCGATTCTTCCAAAAGTATGTTTTATGCCGGGGAAACAGGGGAGGGAATGATTTCTGCCACTCTCGGCGATTTGTCGGACACCGTAAAACTGGTTGCCGGGGAGCCAAAAGGAAAACATAACCAAAGCAATAGCGGACGGAACATGGTTATAACGCCGGGTGACACAACGGTGAATGCCGGAGATTTGCCGGAACTGCAATATTATGCCGACTACAAAATGAATGGTCAGAAGCATGAAAACGCGGAGATTGCCTGGAGCACGTCAGGTGATTCAATTGGCTCAATTGATTCAACAGGCCTTTTCGTATTTAATGGTGAAACAGGGCTGGCCCTTGTAACTGCCGCATTTAGTAATTTTAGTGCATCGGTTGAATTACTGGTGGTTGACTCGCTTGCCGATACCGAAGTGAACACCATCACCATTCACCGCGTGTTGCCCGACGGAAATGAATTGCCGGCAAAATCTTTCATGGAAGGCGAGGCTTATAAAATCGGTGGATTGCCCTTCCCGTTGAATTTACTAAACGGAGGTATGCTGCATTTTCCGTTTGGATCTATTTCTGAGGACATTACCATTTATATGTTTATTCCTGAGGAATATGCAGAGATTGATTCGGCATCGTATGAGGTAGCATTTGAAGAAGAAATTATTACCGGGGTGAAGTTCAACGTTAAACCGGATGGCAGCGACACAATTGTGGAGCCTTATCATTTTGATGTTCCGCTTACCCTGGCGCTCGTATATAAAAAGGATTTACTTGATTCGCTGGGAATTAGTCCTGAAAACCTGGATGTGTTTTTTGCTGAAAATACTGAATTTGTTACAGATTCCGCAGGAGTTGTCGCCATTGACACCACAAAAAATAAAATTTATGCTTCAATTCTGCACTTCAGCACAATTGTCGTCCGGCAAAAAAGCCAGCAGACTTTTGCGGAAATAACCGATGATTCATCTGAAGAGACGATGATGGTTTATCCGAATCCATTCAGCAGGAGCACAAAAATTGAATTTGAGATTGGCCGGCAGTCGGATGTCAGGATTGAAGTTTACAACCTTTACGGGCAAAAAGTAAAAACGCTTGTAAACGAAACCAAATTCAAAGGAATTCATTCTGTGAACTGGGATGGAAAAAATGATCAGGGCCGGCTTTTATCCTCCGGAATGTACTTCTGCCGAATGGTAACGGATGGAAATCAATCGGAAGTAAAACGAATTATTTTGAACAGATAGCGCGATTTTTTTTTCATAGAATAGGTTTAAAAGCCCCGGTTGATTCAGCCGGGGTTTTTTTAATTTAGAACATAACCCGGAATAGAATGTCCAACTATTTACAAATATGTAGCGTTTAAGCCAAAACTTTTCAGCTTTTATTTCATT
>CAYUBV010000397.1:0-2568 GCA_964443035.1 uncultured Tangfeifania sp. | reverse complement strand
ATGTAATCGTAATCAATTACCGCAGAGGCAAACAACACAAATTCAAAATCCAGTTGTTGTATATCTTCAGGTGCATCGTCACCCTCTTTTTCCTGCCTTTTCTTGAATTCTTTGGCGGTTTCCAAATAGGAGCTTTTAAATTCCTGGTAGGTATCTTTTGGCAAAATGGATTCAATGGTGGTTTGCTGGTCTTCATCCAAATCGGTGTATTGGTCGAGCTGTGTTTTTAGTCGTTGTATTTCTTTAAAATTTTTTACAAAAGTAATCTTTGCCGCATCGCCACGCAGGTTATACACTTCCTGTGGTTCGTTTACGAGGTTATGTTCCTTCATAAAATCGCCCAATTCTTCTACCGCTTTTTGGTATTGGTCAATCACTACCGGAGCAGGGTCAACCATCCAGATTTCTTTAGCCTTACCGCTGTCCTCACCTGAAAATAAGGTGATAGCCTGGTTTACGGCTTCCTGTTGCGAACGAAAATCCAAAATGTTTCCATAGGGTTTTGTATCATTAATTACCCGGTTGGTGCGGGAAAGCGCTTGAATTAAACCATGATATTTAAGATTTTTGTCCACATACAAGGTATTGAGAAATTTGGAGTCAAAACCAGTGAGCAACATATCTACAACAATGGTGAGGTCAATCTTATTTTTATGCGGATAATCCTTGTTGCTGAATTTCTGGTCTTTGATGCGTTTCTGAATATCCTGATAGTATAAATCAAAGTTATTTATATCATGATTAGTGCCGTACTGTGTATTGTAGTCTGCAATAATTGCTGTTAATGCCGCTTTCTTTGCTTCAGGATTTTGTTTGTTGTCTTCCAGTTCCTGAGGTAAATCTTCCTGAAGTTGTTTAATGTCTGCTGCATTTTTATGATTCCGATAGCTATCGGAACTGTCACCATTCCTGGCTATCAATTGGGCAGGAGGAGAAAACACACATGCAATATTGAGCGGTTCAAATTCAGGATTTTCAGCCAATTTCTTCTCTTGTATTTCTTTGAACAGGCGATAGAATTCAATAGCATTGTTAATAGAAGCGGTGGCCAATAAAGCATTGAACTTGCGTTGGTTTGTGGCTGCATTGTGTTTTTCAATAATGGCTTCTGCAACGGCTTGCTCTGCAATAGCTTCACCCGGTTTGGCATTTACTGCACCTTCGCCCTTGAAATAGTCGATATGAAACTTCAGTACATTTTTGTCGTCTATGGCATGGGTTATTGTGTAGGCATGTAATTCCTTTTCAAAAACCGATTCTGTGGTCTGATATTTTTCAAATTGGTCTTCCCTGATTTTATTGATAGCATTTTCTTCAAAAATGGGTGTTCCGGTAAAACCAAACAGTTGAGCCTTTGGGAAAAACTCTTTTATTGCTTTATGATTTTCGCCAAACTGCGAACGGTGGCACTCGTCAAAAATAAAAACTACCCTTTTATTGCTCAATGGTTCTAATCGCTCTTTGAAGTTTCTCTTGTAAGTACCATCCAAAGCCAATCCCAATTTTTGAATGGTTGTAACAATTACTTTGTCGGCATAATCGGTAGAAAGTAAACGCCTTACCAGTGTTTCAGTATTGGTATTTTCTTCCACACTGCCTTCCTGAAATTTATTAAATTCCTCGCGGGTTTGCCGGTCAAGGTCTTTACGGTCAACTACAAACAGACATTTTTCAATATCGGGATTATTTTTCAGTAGAGTTGATGCTTTGAAAGAAGTCAATGTTTTCCCACTTCCGGTAGTGTGCCAGATGTAGCCATTTCCCCGGTTTTGGTGGATGCAATCCACAATCGCCTTAACCGCATAAATTTGGTAAGGGCGCATCACCAATATTTTTTGCTCGCTTTCCACCAGCACCATATACTTGCTAATCATTTCACCCAAAGTGCATTTCAACAAAAATCTTTTAGTGAATGATTCCAGATGGGTGATTTTGTTGTTCTTTTCATCCGCCAGTTTGTAAATGGGCAGGAACTGTTCGTCAGCATTGAATTGAAAGTGCTGAATTTTGTTATTGGCAAAATAGAAAGTGTTGCTGCGATTACTCACGATGAACAACTGCATAAAGCACAACAGCGAATTACCATAGCCATTGCCAGGTTCAGTTTTGTAATCCACGATTTGCTGCATGGCTTTTCGTGGTGAGATGTCCAGTTTCTTCAACTCAATCTGAACTACAGGCAAGCCGTTAATCAGCAAAATGATGTCATAACGCTGATTGCTGTTTTCCGTATTAATGCGTAATTGATTAATAACCTCATACTCATTTTTACACCAATCTTTGATGTTCACAAGGGTGTAATGTAAAGGAGTTCCATCTTCACGCTGAAAATATTGTCTTTCCCGCAACATCTTTGATGCAGTGAAAACATCAGGCTTAATGATTTCTTCCCGTAAACGTAAAAACTCGCTATCCGAAAGACGTACACGATTTAAGGCCTCAAATTTGGCTTTGAAGTTCTGTTCAAGTGACTTCCTGTCTGTTATATCAGGTCGATGAGTGTATTTCAACTCTTTAAGTTGCTCAATCAGATTTTCTTCTATTTGATGTTCTTTAGTCATTTATATC
>CAYUBV010000396.1:0-2569 GCA_964443035.1 uncultured Tangfeifania sp. | reverse complement strand
GTCCCAGTCCCCAGTGGGCAATATCGATATGGTGTCCTGCCCAGTCGGTCAGTTGGCCTCCCGAATAGTCCATAATCCAGCGCCAGTTCCAGTGCATCACTCCCCGGAAGGGTACTTCGGGTGCGGGCCCGAGCCACATGTCCCAGTCCGCTCCCTCGGGAACTTCCTGAACAGGAGGATTGCCGATGTAGTGCCCGCCATCGGGCAAACCCACTTCAACAAAGTTCACTTCTCCTATTCTGCCATTACGGACAAGTTCGGCCGCCTGGTGAAAATGCGCTACGGAGCGCTGCCAGCTTCCCATTTGCCACACGATATTATTTTTTTGAGCTGCATCCACAATCGCCCTGCTTTCAACTATAGAGCGGGCCAGGGGTTTCTCCCCGTAAACATCAATTTTTTTGTTTGCTGTGGCTACTCCAATCAGCGCATGCCAGTGATCCGGAAGGGCAAGAATGGCGGTATCGGCATCCTCTTTTTCAAGAATTTCCCGATAATCTTTGTAAACACGGCAATCCGTATTGTTGTACTTGTCGTCAATCATTTTTTTGGCGGAGGCTGCATGCTTATCATCAATATCGCAAACAGCAGTGGCCTGAATATCATCAAAATTGAGAAACGTCCCCAAATTTCCACGCCCCATGGAACCAGCGCCTATAAGTATCATGGTAAGTCTGTCGCTGGGAGGTACATTCCCGTCGCGCCCTAAGGCAGAGGCTTTTACAATGGTTGGAAAGAGGCTTAACCCTGCTGCTGCCGCTCCCGCCTTTTTTAAAAAATCCCTTCTTTTTGTTAGCATCTGTTGTTTTAAGTTATTTAAATGAATATTTGTTGCTTATTTAATTATTAAAAAAATCCCTCCAAATGTAGTCCACAATTGTGTAAATTGCAATATTTCCTGAGTTACAAACTCAAAACTACTGAAATGAGGATAAAGTCAGAAAGGATTAAAACATCAAAAACCATGTATGTGCTGTGGATAAAAACTGACGAACTTGAAATGATTTCCTTTTTAGCTAAATCATAAAAATATTTAATCGGCGTAATTAACTCATTATGAGTATACTTTCGGAAAATCAATAAAAAATTTTAATAAAAAAAAGCTAAAATGATTTTTATTGTGATTAAATAAAACGTAACTTGCACGCAATTAATAATTTATTACAATGAACAAAGGAACAGTAAAATTTTTCAATGAAGCCAAAGGATTTGGTTTCATCAAAGACAGTGAATCATCAAAAGAGTATTTTGTACATTCAACCGGGTTAAAAGACAGTATCCGCGAGGATGATGAAGTAACATTTGATTTGGAAGAAGGTAAAAAAGGATTAAATGCCGTAAATGTTAAACTGGCTTAGTTTATAACTATTACAACCGTTTAAAATTTATCCCGCTTTTTGCGGGATTTTTTTTGCGCATTTTTTTAGCCTGAACTATTCATAAATTTTAAAAACAAACATTCAATGCAGGTAGTGGTAAACAGGAAAGATATAAAATTTGTACCCGATTCATCGAGGGTAATTGCACGGTTTCTTTATACCGGTGACAAACGGGCGCTAAACACAATACGTTCAGTTTTAAATATGCCTGAACATTCGGCTTCACAGGCATTGAATCCCATATTGAGAGATTTCTCCCTGAGGCACAGGAACATCTCAAAAATTTTCGAAAAACATTTCAATAAAATTTCCCATTTGTTAAAGCAGTTGGATGTGGACCCTGAGTCACTCAACATCTCAATAAAGTCGCTCATCGGCTCCTATTTTACCATGGAATACTCCATTGAATCGGCTGCTTTTTTTAATCCCTCGGTTGTGGAACATCCCGATCAATCGGAGACCGGGCCGGGCGAAAAAAGGGTGATTATCAGTTTCAGGGCCACCGGAGAAGGACATATTTCATCCATCGTTTTTCGTACCGGTGTGCTGGATAAAAACAACAACCTTTCAGTTGAACCGGTTGGCAATATGCTGGAAGAAGCCCAGCACATTCGAAAGCATATTTACGATAAAGCGTCGTTTAAAAGTAAGCTCGATGAAATGAAAGATATTCATTCTTTGATTCCTCCCGGTATCATCCTCGACAAGCTAAACGATAATTTTACCTATGGTGAATTAAGGGATTGTATTAAAGAGGCACGGAATACACTTAATCCCGGTTCTTATAAAGAAATTCTTTTCAACCAAATCATGTGGCTGGCCAGGTCGCACTACGAACTTGATTTTTCGCTGGATACCAACATCTCCGAACGGGTTATATTCCCGGTTTCGGAAAATGAGAAGAACGGAATTGAAGATGCGCGTTTTGTGAAATTTACTGAAGACAACGGCGAAACCATCTATTATGCTACTTATACCGCTTACGATGGAACCACCATATTACCAAAAATGCTGGAAACCCGTGATTTTTATCATTTTAAAATATTGCCGCTTCATGGCGAAATTGCCCAAAACAAGGGAATGGCGCTTTTCCCCCGAAAAGTGAACGGAAAATATGCCATGTTGTGCCGGTTGGACGGGTCGAATAATTACATTTCCTATTCTGATAATATCAACATCTGGCGTGAAGC
>CAYUBV010000395.1:0-2589 GCA_964443035.1 uncultured Tangfeifania sp. | reverse complement strand
GGAAACCGCGGTTTTTTTATATACATCCGCAAACAAGACCATCGGCCAGGCTGTCCAGGTACTCTTCAACCGTCTTTTTTTCTTTTTCTGTTCCTTTGCAGTTTTTGCAAACAGGAAGCATTACTTCATTATTCATCGAAGTTTCACCAGCCGGGTAATTCTTTTTGCACACAAAACACTGTTTTTCCTGATCCATCATTTTTTACTTCCTTCTTTAAGCTGCGAAATTAATATTTTGTTTTTGAATAACGATTTTAGCGTTTTAAAAGCAAATAACCGATGAAAGGTGAGGACATTTATAGATTGTTTAAAACAATGTTCTGATAGCTGATTGTCTTTCTTCAAGATCGAATTCGTTCGGGTTCCATTCCTCGTCTTCTCCCAGTCCGCACCACTCTAAATATTCTGCATATTCCGGATGTTTTTTATCGGCCATAATTTCTTTGAATCCCTCGTAGCCCCAAACACCGCCGCAGTCTTCGGGTGGACATTTTCCCTTTCCAGCCAGCAGCGAGGGATACTTGCTTTTTTCAGACATAATTTTTTCGAGCATGATAGTGTGTTCCCAGCTATCACCAAAATCATAAATATAAATGAATTTTTGTTTTTCAAATTTGAAAACATCTGAAAGTTTTACTTCCCGTGCAGGAAATTGCTCATCAATCCCGGTATCGAGGTCTTCGTATATCTCGGTTATTACACGATGTGAATCAAATCCCTTTTCTGAAAACTGAAAAAGATGGGAATTCCACCATCCAAAAGCTTTCTGAATAATCATGTGTAAATCGTAAAAATTGTAATTTGAAGGCACGGTTACCTTTCTCCATACCGGAGGTTTTTTAATTCCTTTAAGTTGAATTTTAAACTGAAAGGTTTCAGCTTCTGCATGCCTGTTATTCTCTTTTTGGGAAGTATTTTGGGCTTCTTCATTCAAAGAGAGAAGAAAATTCATTTTTGATATGGTGCTCATTTCTGAAAGAACGAAATCGTCTTCTTCTGGAATCTCAATTTCATCCTTAATCATATCGACTATCTCGATCAAAGTTATATTTTTTTCAGCAGAAGCAATAAGTATCAGTACAAGCAGGTAATGGAATAATTCAATATGATTCATTGATTTCCTTTTTGCGAAATAAATTTTAGGATCTCGTTTGAAAAAATCAATGGGGCTGGCATTTTTATCGTAAAGCAAGTCGTATGGGGTTTTCAATAGCTTAATAAGCGGATAATCGGGAAACTGCTCATGATGACACATTAATTTTTCTTCATATTTTGGACTTTTCTGTGCTTGCTCTGCCATAAGATCGAGAAATGCCACTGCCGGATTATCAGGCATATTTTTTTGTAGTTTCTTTATTTTCTTTGCGGCTGATTTAGGCTTATCAGTGGTTAAATCATAGAGCTCTGAAAACTGCTTCTCCCATTTTTCGCGGTTAATGTTTGAATCCGGTTCAATGCCCAGTAGTTCATCTGAATATTCATCGGTAATTTCATATTCCAGCAGTTTATCAATGAGTTCTGCACTTATGCTGTTTAATAAATCAAAATCGAGGTAACTGTTAATAACCGAATTTGCTAAATAGGCCAGTTCTTCATTTTGCACATCTGATTTATCTTTGATTTGGTTGAACATTTCTCCGATCAAATCCACTTTTTCAGAAGTGGATAAATTTTCATATTTTTCTTCTATCTCGTCTATATCATCATCCAGCCAGGATGCATCATCATTCCAACTGCCGTCTTCCTTAAAATCCTCTTCCGATTGCCAGACTAACTCGTAATTTCCTGGACCGGCTTCCCGCTCTAACTGAGCTATGATTTGTTTCGTCCGTATCTCGCTGTCGAGTGGCCCGCGTATATAAACTGGTTTGTCATTCTCGCCACATTCAATTTCAATCAATTCCACATCATCGTTGTCTTCTTCGAGAATAAATTGTGCAACAGAAGTAAAGTCTTTATGTGGTTTAAAACCGTAATCGTCGGCAAATTCAATTCCGGCGAAAACAATGTTGTGTAGCAGCGTGTAGGGTGCTGTATCTGTATCCATTTTGTATTTTATCTGCTGGATAAGTTCAATGTATTCTGTTTCGTCGATGTTGAACTTGTAAAAGGCATCTTTAACTCCGAGTAGTTTCAGATCAACAAGGTACACCCCCATGGTTATATTGCCGTTTGTGTGTTTCCGGGCAACCGTAATATGCGCCAGTCCGCTATCTTCCCAGTTTTTGTTGATACGGCATTCATAAATTGGCAGGTTGCGCGCTTTTTGCCTGATGTAATTTTCAGGACTCAACATCTGAACTACTTTTCCTTTTTTCTTTTTGGCCATATTTTTTCATTTTAATTAGATTGATATCAGCCCTGACGGGGCTTGGAGCCCCGTCAGGGCCAACTAATCTTTTACTACTTTTCAACTTGCCTCGTCTCCTTAACTCCAAGAAAATTTTCAATTTTATCCAATTCAAGTTTTTCGTTATGCCGGGTTATAAAACTGGCCTTTTCATCGAACCAGCCGATTACAGTCTCGCGTTGTAATTTTGTATGTTTTAACGAAATACAACTGAGGTACGATGTCCAGGGGTATTCCAG
>CAYUBV010000394.1:0-2591 GCA_964443035.1 uncultured Tangfeifania sp. | reverse complement strand
GTTTACCCGAATCCTGCCAGCAGGCAGGTAACGGTTTCAGCCAACAACGTAATTTCCAGGCTCCGGATTTTTTCAGCCGGCGGAATCAAGTTAACAGAAATACCCGGAGAAAATTCCCATTCCTTAAAGGCAGATATCGGCAAACTAACCCCGGGATTGTACTTTTTAAAAATCGATTTGAAACCAGGTGGTGAGAGGACCTTCAAATTAATAAAAAAATAAAGATTTTATTTATTGCCTGTCATTACTGGCAAGCAAAAAATTGAATGTTTATTTAATCTAAATATTAAATTATTCGAAAAAAAGATAGAATGACTGTTCAATAAATTTTAAGTAATAAATTGACCATTCATTCAATTGTATTATCTTGTATAATAGTAAATTAAATATTGTGATTTAATAGAATAACGAGTAAGTTCTACAGGGAAGTTACTTTTACTTTTCCCGCCCGTTCTCCCAGTCGTCTAAAATAAATTTTTACATTTGTGGTGAATTCAGGAAATAGAAAGTAACATAAGTTTCTCAGAAATACACAAAGTTTGTATCTGGCACAAAGTAATTCCCGCCTACGGGATTTCAGTAAACAAAGTTATTATGAGTCATAATTCACACCATCTTTATTATAATGGAAGCCGGCAGAAGGCAACTTCGGGTAAAACTTTTGTAAACATTAACCCGGCGTTAAACCGGCCGATAAACGAAATCGAATCAGCATCGGCAAACGATGTTGAAAAGGCAATGGAATCGGCCCGGAAGGGATTTGCCGTTTGGTCGAAAATGTCGGGAACAGAGCGTGGAAGGATTCTAAGGAAAGCGTCCGATTTATTGAGGGAACGCAATAAAGAGCTGGCAGAGATTGAAGTGGAAGACACAGGGAAGCCTATGTCGGAAGCCATTGAAGTGGATGTTATCACAGGAGCAGATGCTTTGGAGTATTATGCCGGAATTGCCCCTTCCATTCACGGAGATTATTATGATTTGGGCGGCGCTTTTTCTTATACCCGCCGCGAACCGTTGGGGATCTGTGCCGGAATTGGCGCCTGGAATTATCCTATTCAGATTGCATGCTGGAAAGCAGCGCCGGCATTGGCATCCGGAAACTGTATGATTTTTAAACCCGCAGAGTTAACCCCAATGACGGCAGTTTATCTGGCCGAAATTTTTACAGAGGCAGGACTCCCCGACGGGGTTTTCAATGTTGTGCAAGGGGAAGCCGGGGTTGGGAAAATGCTGACCGCCCATCCTGACATCCGGAAAGTTTCGCTGACGGGCGAAGTGGAAACCGGGAAAAAGGTGATGGCTGCTTCGGCGGAATCTCTTAAACATATTACCCTTGAACTGGGCGGTAAATCACCCCTGATTATTTGCGGGGATGCTGATTTGGATGAAGCTGTAAACGGAGCTATGATGGCTAATTTTTACACCCAGGGCGAAATTTGTTCCAACGGTACCCGCGTTTATGTGGCAGAGTCTGTTAAAGAAAAGTTCCTTGAAAAACTTATTGCAAAAACCCGGAAACTTTTAATTGGCGATCCCACCGAAATGGAAACCCAGGTAGGAGCTTTAATCAGTAAAGAGCACCTGGAAAAAGTACTTGGTTACATAAAAATCGGAAAAGAAGAAGGTGCGAAACTGCATTTGGGCGGAAACCGTTTTCAGGCGCACAAAAAACCGGAATTTAACGAAGGATTTTTTGTTGAGCCTACCATTTTTGAGACCAGTAACGAAGATGCGCGAATCGTAAAAGAGGAAATATTCGGGCCGGTAATGGTGGTACTGCCTTTTAAAACGGAAGAGGAAGCAGTTCAGAAAGCCAACAATACCATTTACGGGCTGGCTGCCGGTATCTTTACCAACGATCTTCAACGGGCGCACCGTATGGTCGATCAATTGGAAGCCGGCATGTGCTGGGTTAATAACTACAACATAAATCCGGTAGAAATTCCTTTCGGGCCCTATAAACAATCGGGCATGGGAAAAGAAAACGGACTGGCAACCATTGAAGCCTACACCCAGCTGAAAACGGTTTATATCGAAATGAACAAAATTGATTCACCATACAAATAATCATTTTATGAATTACGATTATATTATAATAGGCGGGGGAACCGCAGGCGCTGTTCTGGCAAACCGGTTGAGTGCCGACCCTTCCAACAACGTTTTGGTACTTGAAGCAGGCCGCCCCGATTATTTATTCGATTTCAGGATACACATGCCTGCCGCGCTGAGTTTTCTGCTTAACGGTACTTTTTATAACTGGGCATACGAGTCGGATCCGGAACCTCATATGAATAACCGGAAAATTGCACAGCCACGCGGCAAATTGTTAGGTGGTTCCAGCAGTATCAACGGAATGATCTGGATTCGCGGAAACGCGAAAGATTACGATAAGTGGGGCCGCGAAAAAGGACTGGAAGACTGGGACCATGCTCATTGCCTGCCCTACTACAGGCGGCTCGAAGGCCGTTTAGCGAAAGCAGACAAATACCACGGCGACAAAGGTCCCATGAAGTTGTCGATTCCTGAAAATAAAAATCCGCTTTTTAAAGCCTTTTTTGAATCTGTTCAGGAAGCCGGCTACCCGTTAACCG
>CAYUBV010000393.1:0-2594 GCA_964443035.1 uncultured Tangfeifania sp. | reverse complement strand
CCAGATACAAATGCGCCTCGCGGCCCTTGTTTTGCTGCACCAGGTTTTGCACCGAGTTGAGGCAGTTAAACAGAAAATGGGGGTTCATCTGCGACCGGATGGCTGTGAGTTCCAGCTCACGCAACCGCCGCTGCTGCTGTTCTTTCCGGAGCCGCTGACGAACCCGCCATTTCCATATAATAAAAACCAGTAATGTGCTCAAAAACAAGGTAGCCAGTACCACAATCAGGGTGATTAACTGCGATTTATCAATCTCCTTTTTTTTTACCATCAGGCTGTGTTTGGCCAGGTTCATGGCATCGATGGGATTTTCACCGAAACCAATCCGAGCCCCGTCTTTATCGTAAGCTATAAAATGATAATGGTCTTTTTTGAAAATATCGCGGAACTGCTGATTGTGATTCACCAGAAAAAGCTGATGTGCAACTGGTTCTGCCCGTTCAACATAGTCTTTCCAATCCTGAAAATTGCTGCCTTCCATCACCAGCACAAAATTGATTTCGGGATTTTCGTTAGCAAGGTCATCCCAAAAATAGCGTTCCTTTTCCCAAATTTCGGTAATATAAAATACTGTAGGTTTCTCGCCGAAAAAATCGGTAAAATAGACTGGCTCACCTTCCGGATTAAAAAATTTGACATCGGGCACATAATCCTCGTTCTGCCATTTTAGGTGGTTTTCCATCAGTTTTTCAATAGCGCCGGCAAATTCCCGGTCATTCACCAACCGCATCATCAAATCGAGGTACCTGGTAATTTCATCTTGAATAATTCGCTGGTCCTGCGACGAATATTCGAGCGTATTCATCTTCTCATACAAAAGAAATTCGGCAAGCTGGCTGTAAAGCGCATGTCCGGTTAAAACGGTTTTGGAAACCTCTACTTTTTGGGGTAAGTCGCCAAAATAACGCCATCCTGAAAGAACCGGAGCATTTAAACGGTTGGGGGTTCTGAAATTGCCAATTTGATTCACTTTTTGAGAATGATAATTTAACAAATCACCGGCCAGTTGACGGGAATGAATGCCGTAATCGTTGTAATTCCGGTGCAGGTAAAATTCATTTACACGGTTTTCCAGAGCTTCAAAATCCACCTCGTCATACTCGGGGAAATAGAGCCTGCCAGGGAATGAATTCATTCTTTCCTTCATTGTTAAGTAATGAATGGCCCCGGTTAAAAGAAAAGTCCTCAACTCGGTTGTGACAAAATCATAAACCGGTTCCGGCAACTGGTTTTTATATTTTTCGAAAAAAGAATCACTGTTTGTCAGTGCGGCATGGAAATCGGCATATTTTATTTTGCTGACTGACCAATAGATGGAGCTGAAATTGAAATTTTGGAAAAACAAATTGTTTTCCTTCCAAAAATCGTAAATCATCCTGGAGGCCTGACTGTTATCTCCCGAAAATTCCACCTCCCATGGAAATGTTTCCCCTTTGGCATCAAAATGAATCCGGTTTCCAGGTTCGGCGTAAAACGCCAGCATGGGAGTTACTTCCACCCGGTTATCCTGACCAAACTGTACATAAACCAGCCCGGCATGTTTCAATTCTGTTTCAAGCCGGAAAGTATTGTTTTCATCCAGAAAAACTGTTTCCTGGTAAAGCTTTGTCCCGAACGGATCCCGCAAAAAGCCAACAATCACTTTTTTCTGTTTGGAATTTTCAACCTTCCCGGAAATGATGATTCGCTTTTCAGGAATGTTTTTAACTGATCTCAGCTGGATTTTATTCTCCGTGTAAATAAGTCGATACGATTCACCAAAAGCCCACAGTGCGTATTTGGTTGAATCGATTTCAGTTGTTGTGTTTTCAATCAAATACTTTTCTTCTGCATGATATGAAAGATGCCGGCTGTGCAACCCGGGTTCAATTTTCTGTTTTGTTAGATTAAAAGTGAAGTGTGAATCTGTAACCGTCTTGTTTTCTTTGAATGCAGAAGATTCAATTCCTTCAACTTCGAATTCTGGTTCTGAAATTAAAAATACCGATTGAAGGTGGCGTGTAATTTGGGGAATTCCCTCGGTGTTAAACTCGGAAGTGTTGCGTTCAACTGCTTTTTCATCAAATCCTTTTCGCTGGAGCAGGCGGCGTATTTCTTCCAAAACCTCTGCCCGGTTGTGCAGTTTCAGTTCCATGGTTTCCCGGTCAAATTCATATTGGTAGAAATCTATCCACGGGAGCAGCTCTTCCCAAAAACTGTCGTACCGATTTTCATAAAAGCCGTCTTTAAATTCAGGAAAACGGTAATCTTTAAAACGTGGAGGATTTAATTCAGGATTTTCGGCCTTGTTTTCAATTACCGAAACCAACAGATATTCTTTGTTTTCGGGTTGCATGTTCACACACCTTATTATCAGGCTTTTCATTTTAATGTAATCGTCGAAACGCCGGTGATTTTCGGGCAAAACATATTTTGTTTCTGTAAACTCATAAACGTACTCTTTGCCGTTTTCAGGTTGCAGTAGAATTTTTTCGTTTTGTGCCGATATAAAAAAACTTATCAGAAAAAAGAAAGCGACAGATAAAATGAAAGTTGCCCGTTTCATACCCGTTGAAAATTGGTTTATCCAAAGTTGGTGCGAAAATCTGAAATAA
>CAYUBV010000392.1:0-2595 GCA_964443035.1 uncultured Tangfeifania sp. | reverse complement strand
CAAATCATGCTGCGGTAATATTAACACTCTTTTATCAGCGGCAGCATTCCCACGAATCCGCATTAAGCGGGAAGGAAGCCATTTTCAAAGCGATGGAAAATAGCGTCAACTGGATTTCCGAAAAAGAATTCACCAATGTGGTACTTGAAATATCCAATGAATACCGGCACGGAGGATACCGGAACTGGCCCGATGGCGAATGGCTGAGAAGCGAAGCAGGACAGGTGGAGCTAATGAAGCGGGCAAAGGAGTTAAATCCGGCGCTGCTGGTTAGTACCAGTGGAATGGGAAATGGCCTGTATCATGAAGACCTGGCCCGAACAGCAGATTTCCTTTTAATTCACTTCAATAACACATCCCTTGAGGATTACCAGGAGAAAATTGATGCTCTGAAAAAATACAACAAACCCATTGTTTGTAATGAAGATGACAAAATAAAACAGGAAGGAGCCATTGCACTTGCCCTGTCGGTGCTAAATGGTTCCGGCTGGGGATACATGAATATAAAGGTAAATCAGCACATTCCATTCGATTTTTCAGGTGTTGAAGATGACACGGCCGTTTACAGCATGTTCAAAGCGGTTACTACTCCAGGCTATCATATCGATCCGGAAGCGCTGAAACAAACCTCCATTATTATCACTTCCCCAAATGATGGCGACATTTTTAGTTTGGGAGAAACTGTTTCTATTGAATTATCACATCTTTATCCCAACCGTTCAGTTCCTTACACTATTGAATTACTGGCAAATAACAAACCGGTGGCTACGGTCGGTCAAAAGCTTCAGGTCAACTGGCAACCCGAAGAACCCGGTGTGGTTGTATTTGAAGCGGTGGTAAAAGATGATTCAGGAGATGAAATCTATCGTTCTCCGGAAATGGATATTATTGTTCAACCTGACAAATGAATACTTTAAAATAGTCAACTACAAAAAAATCAAAAAACAGATCAAAATGAAATTGAAATTTGCGACATTATTTGCAGCCTTTACTGCGCTCGTTCTTTTTGAAACGGGTTGTAATAAAAATACGTCCGATCAACAAAAAAATACAGATTCAGAACAGACAGAATGGGAAGTCATAGGACCTGGCGGCGGTGGTGGTGTATTGAAACCGACCATCAGTCCGTTCGATGAAAATTTTGTGATGACGCATTGTGATATGACCGCAGCGTATGTTTCGGTTGACGGAGGTATAAACTGGGATATGAAAAACCTGTGGACTGTTCCCAATGATTTCGAATTTGATCCGGTGGATGCCAATACAGTTTATGCCGCAACACATGGATATCGTCACAGTGAAGACAGAGGTTCGGGATTAAGCATTTTGTATCGTTCAACTGATAAGGGCAAAATCTGGAAAATTGTTTATCCTGATGTCAGCAAAGCAAATGAAGGATTGGAAAATTTGCAGAATTTTGATTATCTGCCTTCGGAAATTATTGATGGCGCCTTTGACGGTACCATAGAAAAAATTTCCGTTGATCCGTCTGACAATAAAATCATTTACCTGGGATTAGTCCCCTTACGGTTTTATATCAGCCGTAACAATAATGAAAATCAGGATTCGGCTATGCTTGTTAAATCTGCCGATTATGGTAAAACCTGGAATCTGATTACAAAAGTACCCGGGGAGAGTGTTAAAGCCATCTTTCCTGCAAGCGAATGTGGGCTTGATAATGAAACGCTTGTTTTTACTGAGAGTAATTGTGTTCGTATAAACAACTCTACAGGTGAAATGACAATAATGGAGTTACCGGTTGACCGTTTGATTGCTGCTGAAGGTGGAACGGGAAACGAGGGTAACCTGACTTACATCCAATCGGCATTTATAAATGAAAATGGAAAGTTTGAAGGAGGCATGTTTGTCACTTCCGATCAGGGTGAAAGCTGGACGCAAATAAATACGGGAATAACTGACCAGGTGGCAGAAGGAACTGTACCTGCATTTCGCAAGGGATTGGCAGTTTGCGAAACCCAACCTGAAACAGCTTATATTTCTTTTACTTCTCCTGAAAAAAACAGTGAAGGAGAGGTTGAACACATTTATAGTATTTACAAAACTACCAATGCAGGGGGAGAATGGAAGCCGGTTTATCGTGCGTCTTCTTCGGGAGGTTATCTATCTGAAAATTTTGACGGCTCCTGGATGGAGGAAAGTTTTGACCCGGGCTGGGGAGGAGCTCCGATTGATTTGGGTGTTGCTCCGGGAAATCCCGATATTTGTTTTGCAGGAGATAACGGCCGGGGCTACAAAACACTTGATGGCGGAAAAACCTGGAAGCAAACTTACAGTCACAACATGCCCGATGGATCGTATGCAAGTGGAGGGCTGGATGTAACAACCTGTTATGGTGTCCATTTCGATCCGTTTGATGAAGAACATTTCTTTATCTGTTATACCGATATGGGGCTGTTCCACACCTACAACAGCGGAGAGAGCTGGTTTCATTCGCTAACCAATGTTCCCCGCCCCTGGCAAAATACCTGTTACGATTTGAAATTCGATCCGGAAGTAAAAGATAAGGTTTGGGCAGTTTGGGGAAATGCACACGATTTGCCAAGAGATAAAATGTTTGGCCCGCATGGTTTCGAC
>CAYUBV010000391.1:0-2596 GCA_964443035.1 uncultured Tangfeifania sp. | reverse complement strand
TTTTCATACATTGGTATGCTTTCTCAGGAGGTTGAAGTTGACGACCGTACAACTATTGATATCTCTCTGGAACCTGATGTTATAGGTGTAGATGAGGTTGTAGTTGTAGGTTATGGTACTCGTATGAGAGAGGAACTAACGGGAGCTGTTTCTTCAGTTTCTGAAGCTGCATTGGAGTCGTCTAACGAACCAAGTGTAATGAGCAGGTTACAGGGACAGGTTTCCGGTGTAAACATTACCTCTTCTAACCGGCCTGGCGGCCAAGCTACTATTCGTATACGTGGAATCGGAACTATTAATGATCCTAACCCGTTGTACATAATCGACGGTGTTCCTGCGGGACCTGGAAACAACATCAGCCCGAACGACATCGAATCGATTTCAATTTTGAAAGATGCTTCATCAGCAGCGATTTACGGTACACGGGGTGCAAACGGCGTTGTGATTATTACAACCAAAAAAGGACGTACCAATCAACAACCGTCGATTGATTTTACTGTAAAAACCGGTGTTACGCAACCATCAAACAGATACGACCTGTTGAATACAGATGAATATGCTGAAGCTGTGTGGATGTCTTTCGATGTCCAGGGACAAAATCCTTCGCATGCACAATATGGTTCAGGTGCTCAGCCGGTTATTCCTGATTATATATTACCTGCCGGCGCAATGGAAGGCGACCCGGCGGTTAATCCTGATTTATATGACTATTATGATTACCTAATTTTCCCGGCCAACAAACAAGGTACTGACTGGTACGATGAAATTTATCAAACCGGTATGGTTCAGGAATACAACTTGTCAGTTAGAGGTGGTAGTCAGAATGCTACTTATTCTTTCTCTGGTAATTATCTCGATGAAGAAGGTTTTATTATTCATACCGATTTCAAAAGGTATTCATTTCGATTAAATTCAGAAGCCAAATTTAACGACTGGTTTAAAGCCGGTGAATCACTTCAGGTTTCTTATGTTGATGAAATGGGTAATTTTACCGATAACTCTGAAGCAAGCCCGGTTTCATGGGCTTACAGGGCACAATCCATTATTCCTGTTTACGATATAGGTGGAAATTTTGCAGGGTCTAAAGCCCCGGAAATGGGTAATGCTGAAAATCCTGTTGCCGTTGCCTACCGTGCCAGAAATAATAACGGGAAATATGTACGGATACTGGGAAATGCCTTTGCTGAAATTACTTTTATGGAAGGTTTGACACTTAGAAGTTTATTGGGATATAATTACGGACAATGGAACTTTAAAGGGTACAATATTCCTAATCCGGAATTTTCTGAGCCACAATTGGTAAATGGTATGTGGGTAGATTCCAACTACTCACTGCAATGGAACTGGTCAAACACCCTGAATTACAATGCTGTTTTCGACGGAATTCACAAAGTGAATGTAATTTTAGGAACTGAAGCCATTGAAAATAAATACCAGTGGTTGAATGCCAGCCGCAGGAATTATTTCTCGCAAGATCCGGGTTATATGCAACTTAGCTCGGGTGAATCAAACAGAGATAATAGCGGAAATGGTTCAGAATGGTCGTTGTTCTCTATATTTGGCCGTGTAAATTACGACCTTATGGGAAGATATTTCGTTGAAGCGACTTTCCGTCGTGATGGTTCTTCAAGATTTGCTGAAGAAAACCGATACGGAACTTTCCCGGCAGCATCAGTAGCATGGGCACTGTCTGAAGAAAATTTCATGTCAGGAACCAGCAACTGGCTGGATTTGCTGAAAGTGAGATTAGGTTGGGGAATATCCGGTAACGACCGCATTGGTAACTATAATTCCTATTCGACTTACAGAACAGATCCTTACCGGTCTTCCTATGCACTCGATGGTTCAAATACCAATGCCATGTCAGGATTTATGCCTTCAACTTTGGGTAATGATGACGTAACATGGGAAACAACCAATACCCTTAATTTTGGATTGGATGGAACATTCCTTAATAACACGTTGACTGCATCTCTGGATCTTTGGCAGCGTAATACCAGCGATATGCTTTACCGGCTTCCACTCCCACAGGTTGCGGGTGATGCAACTCCTCCATTTGTTAATATTGCTGAAATGGAAAACAAAGGATTTGATATTGAATTGGGCTATGCCAATTCAACTATGAACGATCAATTCCGCTACAGTCTTAAAGCATCCATTTCAGCATACAAGAACGAAGTAACCAAACTGGGGGGTGACGCAGATGATTATTTTACTGGTCAGTTCGAGCGTCAGAAAGAATATACCCGTGTGGCTGTAGGTCATGCCTTCCCGGAATTCTTTGGATATGAAGTTGATGGTATATTCCAGACACAGGCTGAAGCTGACGGATGGCCAACTGCTTTTGGTTCTGACGGAACTTACAACATACCCGGCCACTATAAATATGTCGACCAACTGACAATTGATTCCGATGATGACGGTGTTCCGGATGAGGCTGACGGAGTAATAAATGCAGACGACCGGACATTCATCGGTAGTCCGCATCCTGATTTTGTAGGTGGTCTGAACATCGATTTGGGATATGGCAATTTCGACCTGAACATGTTCTTCTATGGCAGCTATGGTAACGAAATGGTTAATTACGTGAGAAGAT
>CAYUBV010000390.1:0-2597 GCA_964443035.1 uncultured Tangfeifania sp. | reverse complement strand
GTCGAGCTGCTCCACCGATGCATAAAAGGCATCCATGTCGATGTGGATTATTTTTTTGATTTCGTTCAAACCAGATTTAAAACTTCAAGTTTCAAAATTACATTTAATTCATGTAAATTTGAGAAATAAAAATAATTGTATGAAAGCCCTGTTTATTGAAAGTAATGATTCTTCGAATATAAAATTACTGTTTGAACTTGCCCGGAAATTGAATGTAAAAGCACACATTTTATCAGATGAAGAAAAAGAAGATATCGCATTGGCAAAGGCAATTTTGCAGGAGGAATCCGGCAAATACTTAACTGAAGAAGAGATTCGCAAAAGTTTAAATGAGTGAAATTTTTAGCCGACAAATCATTTTTAAAAGATCTTTCTTCGTTAAGTTCGAAAGAAAAGAAAAAAGTGGAAGTTCTTCTTAACAACTTAAAAAAGGCAAATGATCTTTCAGAAGTTCCAAAAATCAAAAAAATCAGAGGCTATAAA
Organism: uncultured Tangfeifania sp.; assembly: GCA_964443035.1. GTDB lineage: Bacteria > Bacteroidota > Bacteroidia > Bacteroidales > Prolixibacteraceae > Tangfeifania. The sequence goes on along the minus strand of CAYUBV010000390.1, from coordinate 2,114 downwards.
ACTTTATACAGAATCAGACTTGGAGATTTCAGAATAGGCATTCGTTACCAGAATCAAACTCTAATTCTCATCCGAATTCTAAGAAGAAAAGATATCTACAAATATTTTCCTTTGTTTATTTAAACTCCTCTCCGCAATTTCTGCACTTATAAGTTCCCGATTTTAATATGCTTTCCACATTGGGAGTTTTCATGGCAAGCGCGCCGCCAACCATTTTAAAAAACACCTGAACCCGTGTTCCAAAATTCATTTTCAGTCCGACATCGTGGGAGCCGCATTTCGGGCAAGCTATCAACTTTCCGGGAGAATCAATTTCACCGGTTTCAATCATGATATTTCTGGCCTGATCAACTTTATCTTCAGGTACCTGAAGTTCAACCGTAAAAGCGGGCATGTAGTTAATAACCTGGGTTGTCAGTTCATTTTTCAGACGGCACTCGATTCCTTCAGACTCCAGACGGCTTTTCAAAACAACCAAATCGCCCTGATAATGAGACTCTTTTATCGTTACAAAATTCATATGGCATTGATTTTTAAATAAAGATAGTTAAACTCAACCATTTGATTCTGGCCTATCAGCAATAAATTTAATTCCCATTTGAAGGAACAACTTCATCCTTTTTCTAGTTTTTACGGGCAGCAATCAGCGACAGCGCCATGATTACACTGGTTGAGATAATAACCACAAATAAAACTCCACTTTCAAACCCCTCGCGCTTGAGCGAGGCGGGAATTGCAAAAAAGAGCAAAATAGAAATGAGCCCCCGGGGAGCAACAAATACTTGCGGCATGATATCTTTCCGCTCAAAAATCAAATAAAGAATTAAACGCAGCAGGTAAGTAACCACTAAAAATATTCCTGAAATCAACCAAACATAACTGCTTAAAAGTGAAGCCAGAGGCAATGTCATGCCAAACACCACAAAAAAGAGGGTGCGGACTAAAAACGATGTTTCGTTAATTATCATTCGAAACTCAATGAATACACTACCAATTTTTTCATCTTTCAACAAGGCTTCCAGTTGTTTGAACAAAACAAACTTGTGGTTGCGCAGTAAAACACCAAACATTAAAATCATGATTAAGGATGAAAGATGAAGCAATTTTCCAACGGCATACAACAATACCAAAACAGACAAAAACAGAAAAAAACGGGCATCCCCCCAGATATTCTGAATAATAAAAAGTAACCCATAACTAAGAAATGCAGAAACCACAACAGTTAAAAAAAGATTACCCCCAATGGAAAAGGCAAGATGCTGCACTCCGTGGACATCCAAATTCTCAATAATCATGTAAAAAATCATAATCCCGAGAATGTCGGAAAAAGTGCCTTCATAAATTAAAAACTCTCGTTTATGGTTACTGAGGTTTGAAACACTTGGAATAATTATGGAACTGCTAAGCACAGAGAGTGGAATAGCATAAACAATTGCTGCTAAAAATCCGATATCGATAAAAAACAACCGGATGAAAAAAGAAATTGCAAATGTAGTCAGAACAAGTGAGATAAATGCAATGGAAAAAGATTTCCAGATAACCGGCCATTTTTCCCGTTTCAATTCCAAATCCGTTGCTGCCCCCAGCACAATCATTATTACCCCAACAATTCCTAAAACTTCGAGTGCATTGGTGTAATCAGGGTCAAGTTTATAATTCAGCAAAAGTTGTTGCATTCCAACTCCAAGTGCCATTAACAAGAGCACGCTGGGAATATTTGTACGCCGGGAAATAATGTTAAAAAAGAAGGAAACAATTACAACGGCACAAATAATTATAATAAAAAGGTATGCATCCATTTATTGCTGATTATCGGATTTTTGCCGGCGTCAAAATTAACAAAAAGATAACAGATAAGTTTTTACTAATCGCTCAGCCTGTTCTAAACAAAAATATAAAAAACAGCCAACTTTAACCTTAAAACCGGTGCTGAAACAGATTCAGATCAGTTGGAGTAAATACCTATTTCTTTTCTTCAAATTCATTCAGAATATTGCCGGCTTTTCCGTACTGATCTTTTTTTACAAGAAGTTCGACAAAAGGAGTGGGTACAACATTGATTACCTGATCGGGTGGAGCATTTTTAATTTTGCATTCAACACCATGCGATTCCA
>CAYUBV010000389.1:0-2605 GCA_964443035.1 uncultured Tangfeifania sp. | reverse complement strand
AATCCATCAGGAACACGTTCAACGGCTCCCTCAATTTCATCGTCGAAAGCCGGCCAGCCACAGTGTGCGTCAAACTTATCGGCCGATTGGTACAGTTCGGCGCCACACTGTTTGCAAACGTAGGTACCTTCTTCGTAGAATTCATCGTATTTTCCTGAAAAGGGACGCTCGGTTCCTTTGTTCTGAATAACCCGCTTTTCTTCCGCAGTTAACTCCCTAAGTCCCTCTTCTGTATTTGTTTGCCCGCTGTTTTGCGCACATCCGGCAAATGCAGCGAACATAAAAACTGTGATTATTACTATTTTATTTCCCATTTTTCAACTTTTCTTTTTACTAACAATGCCAACCCGAAAATTCCTATTAAGCCGGTAAGGTTTTCTTTCATGAATATTATTCCTGAAAAATTTGCGTAGAAAAATACAGCAATTTCAATGCCTGAAATTTAGGTTTGGAATTACGAGTGTTTTTGTAGGGTGAATTGAAATGTATTTGAAAAAGTTGAGGTTGTAACTCAGCATGATTTCGTGGGTTCCGTTGTTGAATGCGTTTAACCCCGAAAAGTTGAGGTCGTATGAATAACCAATCAGAATATTTTCCGTGGCATTGAATTGTTCCAGCACTCCCCACGAATCGCCCGGGCGGAGCATTCCTCCAACCCAGAATTTTTCCTGAAAACCGGTAAGGGCTGTCAGGTCGAGTGACAACGGAGCGTCTTTCACCGCTTTAATCATGGAGTGTGTTTTCAACTGCATGGACTCGCTCAGGTCGAATTTTTTGCCTGCCACAAAATAGAGATGAATTTCTTCTTTGTTCACATACTCGATTCGGTAATCTTCGCGGCTGATAACGTTTTCCACCAGTTTGGGTACAGACAGGCCAAAATTGGACACATAGAAACAAAAAGGAGGTTGCACGATAGCACAACCTCCAATTATTGGTGAATATTATTTTATACTTTGCTTTCGCGTGTAATCGTAATAAAGTCGCGGTGCGATTTCATCAGGTTGATAGCGTGCAGCAGCATGTTTTTGGTTTCGGTAATGGTATTGAAAAACAGTACTGAATTCCGGGTGTTAACTGTTTTTGCCTTGATTCGTTTAATTTGGGCAATTTCCATTTTGTCGAGGTCCTGAACAATTTTATCCCGCATTGCAATTAAATCGTCAATCTTCTCAAATTTGCTGTCAGTTGCAATTGAAAGGGCAAAACTAAAGAACTGGTCAATCTCTGCTTTGAGCGTTTCAAATTCGTCTGCCTGTTCTTTAATAAATGGTTTATGATGATTGTCGATGTGCTCGTAGAGCGGTTCTACAAGAAAATTAAGCGAATGTGCCATCTCGCGCTGGTAATCAACAAGCTGCACATAAAAATGCCCGGAGTCTACATTATCGCTTATTTTTGAAAGCGTATTCAGCACTTTGTTTTTCTTCTTTTTCGATTTTTTGTTCAGATTGTCTTTAATTTCCAGCGCTTCTTTCAGTTTCGAGCGTTTTTCTTTCAGAAAATAGGTTATACTTTCGTTATAAATGCTGTTTGCCTGGATGATGGATTTACTTACCTGTTTTATACATTTTTCCATTACTTTTTCGGTTTCATCTTTTTCAGTAATGGCTTCCTCGTCTTCAACCAAATCCTGCATACTTCGTTTTTTGAAGAACATGTGGGTGCGCACAACCATAAAAATGGCTACTGCCACAAAAACGAAAATCATAAATTTCCCGCCAAGCATAATAATTGAAGCAATAATTCCTGCTACAGTAAAGGCAAGAATGGCCGTTAAAAACCATCCTCCGATTACAGAGAAAACTCCCGAAACACGGTAAACGGCACTTTCCCTGTCCCAGGCCCCGTCTGAGAGCGAGGTACCCATTGCCACCATAAAAGTAACGTATGTGGTTGAAAGCGGGAGTTTTAATGAAGTACCAATGGCAATTAGTATACTTGCTACAACGAGGTTAACCGATGCCCTGATTTTATCGAATGCAGGTCCATCGCCGTCACTAACAGGATCGTAGGCTACCGGCTTAAACCGGGTTTGAAGCGACCGTGTCAGCGAACCGGGGATAAACCGGCCCAGCGATCGGTTAAAATTAGTTGTTCCCCTTACAATTAGCCTTGCTGCCAGCGATGAGCTAAACCTTTCTGAACCTTCACTCTGTCTTGACAGATCTACCGACGTGGTAACAACTGATTGGGCTTTTCTCGATAAAATCAGTGTTACAATCATTATCAGCCCTGCAATGGCCAGCATATAGGTTGGTGTCCCCACTTTTCCGGCAAGCATTTCCATGGTGAATTCATCGGGTGAACCTGCACCTCCGGCTACCCATGCTTTAAACGAATTAAATCCTGCAAGCGGAACCCCGATAAAGTTTACCAGGTCGTTTCCTGCAAAAGCCATGGCCAGAGCAAAAGTTCCAACCAGAACAATTAACTTTAATATTTTGATATTAAAAATCCAGTGCAGTAACTGTAAAACAACTACCCAAAAAGCAAAGCTGTATAGCAGCAGCATCCCGGTACGATGTACTACCCAGTCTCCGATTTTTTCTCCGGCAATCACCATTTCAGCAAAAGCAGAGCCTTTAATTCCTTTAATAAGAAT
>CAYUBV010000388.1:0-2610 GCA_964443035.1 uncultured Tangfeifania sp. | reverse complement strand
TTCTTCGGTCCACTCCAGCATGGCGTCCACCAGCGAGTAATCCACTTCGCCTTTTCGTCGCTCCATCCCCGGCCATTTCACTGCATTTTCAGTAACCGCCGAGTTGAAATTTTCAAGAAACTTATCCCTGTACATTTTCATATCAGCCTCAGAAGCCCTGCCGCTAAAAATTCCATCGCTGATGGCACAACCGAACCAGAATTCATGTACCTGTTGTTCAATTTGAATATTTGCACCCGGTTTGGCTTTCACTACAATTTCACCTTTGCGATGCTTAAGGTCGAATTTTTCATCACTGGTTTTTTGGGCAAAAAGGTTTACCACAAACATTACTTGAAAGACCATTCCAAGTAATGCAACTTTTTTTGTCAGGTAATACATTCCATTCATCATTTATAAATTTTAGTTGATTCAGTAAAAATTCATTAATTCTTTCTGTTTGCCGGAGGTTCAGCAATCCGTTTATTCAGGTAATCTCCAAAGCTTTCGTTTGTTCCTTTCTTTTGCTCAATGAAAGTTTGGGTGAGATTATTTTCATCGGAATTCCATCGGCAACCCTTTTCAATATTAAATTCAAGCCAGCCGTTACCGGTACTTTCCAAAAATTGGCCCGGGCCTTCAACTGCAAAATACACGGTTACCAAATCCCAGCTTGGCCGTTGGTCGTCGAGTGTCTTTTTCTCCACATTCCACAGCCAGTCGCGGTAAGCAGTGCGCACAATATTTCCGGGTGGTGTATTTTTCAGCGATTTTCCGGTAAAAACCTCCGAGCCACCGTCAACATAAAAAACCGGACGGGGAAAATTTTCCACCAGGTATTTTTTGTAGGGAGCTGTTTCGTTGAAAAAGAAGTTCCAGTCTTTGGTAAAATGCCCCTCCTTGTTATTGGCATTCAAGGCTCCCAGCGCCACCCAGCGTTTTATCTTCTTTTGAACCAGTTCGGCACCGGTAAACGGAGAAATGTCGTCGGGTCCTGAAACCAGTAGTTCATATAACCCTTTGGTATGACCAACCGTGATGTAAGTTACACTTTTATCTTCTTGGTTAATTAGAAGTTGACGGTTCAAGCGGGTTTGTTCCATTGCATCGCTATTGTGGATAATAGTGTTTTTAAATGCCACCGTATCTCTTGCCAGTTTTTCTGCCAGCATTTTATCGACCGGATCACCCATCTCGTTGCCATGATATGCCCCAACAGGAATTTTGGGCCGTATGTACCAATTATTTATCGCCTCAATTATTCCGGCGCCAAAAGGAACTTTTCCTGAGCTGTAAATGCAACCCAGAATTTCTGCTTTTCCCAAATCTGCATAATGATGAAGCAGAGCGAGCGCCCCAATATCATCGCAATCGGAGCCCATATCTGTATCGAAAATAATTTTCTCAGGATTTCCTTTTACAGGATTAACATGGTTGTCAGTAAAATGCGATTTAAGGTGGGTTCCGAAAATTTCAGCAGTGCTTTCGAAAACGAACTGTTCTTTGCAGGAGCCATATTTATTTTTGCCATTTTCTTTAATAGCTTCCATTGCAAAAGAGTTACAAAACAACAAAATGAGAAAACAAAACCCTATGGATTTTAAAAACCGAAAATTAGATACCTTGCACTTCATGTTCATGTTAATTTAATTCACTTCACTTCTATCGTTTTAGAAGCAAAACCCGATGGTTATCTTTCTCTGATTTAACGGATGCCGGCAATTCCAATTCAACCGGTTCTTCCCAGTTTGAATTATCGATATCGAGCCATCTGGCCTGGTATTTTCCAGGTTCTCCGTTCAGCATAATCTCGCCTGAAAACGGAAAATATACCACATACTCTTTCCCGGGAATGACCATACAAAATGCCTCGTTGGATTCTCTTTCAGAAAGCAATTCCTGCATGGGCCGGTGACTGAAAAAATCCATCTCATTGGTAAGCATTCGCATGCTCAACACGTTGTTCATGGCCTGTTGTGTATGTCCCAGTCCCCAAGGTCTCCTGTGAAAGCGCGCCGATGAACAGCCTCCAAGGATGTTTCGCCAAAAGCGGTTTTTTGCTTCCTGCGTATCTCCCCAGAATTCAATACTCCCCGGCGACCAGTCGGCGCCGTAGATCTTTATATTGGTTATCGGTTTCGGATTATCTTTTAAAACATCCCGCACATACTGAATCCTTTCCCAATGCAAATCCCCTTTTTGAAAATTATTCTGCGAAATATCGGTAAAAGTATAAACATCCGATTCCAGCACACGGAGAATAGTTTCATCCGTAATATCATGCGCATCGGGCATATCGGTAATTTCGATGTGTTTGTTTAATTCCTTTGCTTTTTGAAGAACATAATCCGCCCAGTAATGGGCAAAAAGATGACTTTCCACCGTTTCGTTGTTCATGTTGTACAGTACATGATCATAGTTGAAGGTATAAGACAGGATTTTATCCACAAAGTCCTCCTGGTAATTCAAAACCAACGGGTGGTTTTGGAGTGAAGGCACGGTATTAAAAAACGGATGTCCCGGTGTGTTGGAATCGTCGGGCCACTCGATGGCCGGCATACCCGATTCTTCTTCCGTAAAATTGATGTTGTTGTCGGGATTGAACGGATGCCGCAGCCAGCCTGCCTGATC